>JAADFO010000029.1 GCA_013152815.1 Nanobdellati archaeon | reverse complement strand
GAACTTGATCTTTGGCACCTTAAAGATTTTTGTAAATGTTCTTTCTATGTCCGATGAGGGTTATTTCTATCTTCTTTTCATTATCATCGATGTCTGCAACAACTCTATGATCGCCAACCCTTAGTTTGTAATCTTTCCTGCCGGTCAATCTTTCAAAGAAATGATGAGGGTTGTCCTTTGTTGACATGAGTTTATTCCAGATCCTCTTAGCTAATTCTTTTTCACATTTCTCCAGGAATTCGATTGCTTCAGGATCAAAAATCATGTCATGCATCTAAAAGCCAAGCCTCCTTTTTGCTTCTTCTTCAGAAACAAAATTACCTGCTTTCATTCTTCGTCTAGCGTTTTCAATAGCGATGACCGCTTCCTTACTTAATTCTGGTCTGGTCCTGGCTTTTCTTGCTATGTAGAGCATTTTCTTAATAACCTCATCATAACTCTCATTCTTATATTCTCTGAACTGATCTAATTGGATCTTTGTATCTCCATGAACCTTTATTGTTGTCGCATCCATATTCCTCACCGTATACCCGGGTATACTCAAGTATATTTAAATCTTCCCCTTCGGTGCCGGAAATCAACGTCCTCTCCCCATCAATATGTAACGCATTCGGACACCGAGTCCAGGCCGGCAGAAGCAGAATAGTCGATCCGGAAATCTTCGTTCGCCAGAGAGAATCCGTCAGAATCTGGTTTGAAGGTCATCTGGTCTGTTGCATGCTCTATGACACTGTCCAACATGTTCGTCGTCTTCTCGGTGATGATGAGAAAGCTGAGGAGCATCACAATCTCTTGATCCGGCTTCCCTTATCGGTGTCGTCCACCGCGTACCCTAATCCTTTGAGCGTGTCTCTCAGTTCATCAGCCTTTTTCCAGTCCTTGTTGTTCCTCGCCACCTCACGCTCTTCGGCAAGTCTTCGCACCTCTTCTGGTATGCGTTCCTCCTTGAAGTTGAGGATGCCCAGGACCTGGTCGATGCTGTTGATGAAGGAAAAAGCCTCTTCGGCATCCTTCTTGCTCAGGCCATGCTCATCCAGAAGCTTGTTGATCTCGCGTATGAACTCGAAGATGACCGACAGGGCAGGGCCTATGTTGAGGTCGTCGTCCATCTGGGATTCAAAGCCCTCCTTTGCCTGCCTGATGAGCCGCGTCACGTTGTCGGTGCGGTCATCTCCCTCAAGCTCGGTGAGCCGGAGGATGAACTCGCGGAAACGCTGGATGGTGTTCTCGGCCATCTTCAGCCCTTCGAGGGTGAAGTTCGCCTGGAGCTTGTAATGGTTGGAGAGCAGGAGGTAGCGGACGGCCTTGGCCGAGTACCCCTTCCTGAGGAGGTCCCGGAGGGTGTAGAAGTTTCCCAGGGACTTGCTCATCTTCTTGCCCTCGACCAGGAGCCATTCGTTGTGCACCCAGTAGTTGACGAAGGGTTCTCCTGTGCAGCCCTCGCTCTGGGCGATCTCGTTCTCGTGATGGGGAAAGATGAGGTCGATGCCGCCGGTGTGGATGTCGAAATGGTTGCCCAGGTTCGATGTCGACATGGCTGAGCATTCGATGTGCCAGCCGGGCCGTCCCTTGCCCAGAGGAGTATCCCAGAAGACGTCGCCGTCCTCCTCGGTCCAGGCCTTCCAGAGGGCGAAGTCCTGGGCCTCGTCCTTGGTGTACTCGTCCTGGTTCACCCTGGCTCCTGCCTTGAGCTCCTGATGCCTGATACCGGAGAGCTTCCCATAGCCTTTGAATGCCTTGACGTTATAGTAGACAGAACCGTCCTCGCCCTTGTAAGCAAGGCCCTTGTCCAAGAGGGTCTTAATCATGTCGACCATGGGAGTTATGGTCTCGGTGGCCCGAGGAAAGACGTCTGCCGGCAGGATGTTCAACGCATCGAGATCCTCGAAGAATGCCTTGGTGTACCTGTCAGTGTAGTCCTTCAGCGACTCGCCTGCTTCCCGGGAGTTCTTGATGGTCTTGTCGTCCACATCTGTTATGTTCATGACGTGCTTGACCTTATAGCCTCTGTAGAGCAGGTACCGTTTCAACAGGTCAGAGGTGATGTAGGCGCGGAAGTTCCCTATGTGGGCATAGTCGTACACCGTAGGTCCGCAGGAGTACATCCCTACTTCTCCTTTCTTGATCTCCCTGAAGGGTCCCTTCTTCCTGGTGAGCGTATTGTAGAGTCTGAGCGCCATGATAATGACCATGAATGACAGATGAAATAAAAAACTTCTCTTTCTATGCGTTCCTGGGTCGGAGTGCCTGGTCAAGATCATCCAGGAGATCCTCTGCATCTTCAATTCCCACCGACAGCCGTATCAGGGTGTCGCTGATGCCTCTCTTTTCTCGCTCAGCCCGGGGGATCGCTGAATGGGTCATCGTCGCAGGATGATCCGCAAGGCTCATCACCCCTCCGAGGCTTTCAGCAAGCTTGAAGAGCTTCAGGCGTTCCAGCATGGTCCGGGCATCCTCCAGATTCCCCTGTATCTCAAAGCTGATCATTCCTGAGAATCCGCTCATCTGCCTTCTTGCGACAGCATGGCCAGGATGGCTCCCCAGTCCGGGATAGATGACCCTCTTCACGTTCTTGTGTCGCTCAAGATACGTTGCTATCCTCGACGCATTCTCCTCGTGCTTCTTCATCCTTAACGGAAAGGTCTTTATGCCCCTGTGAATCAGGAAGCAGTCAAACGGGCCCGGAATCGCGCCGACGGCGTTCTGGAGGAACTGCAGCCGCTCAAAGAGCCGATCTTCGTCGACCATCACCGCGCCTGCCACGACATCGCTGTGGCCGTTCACATATTTGGTCAGGCTGTGCACCACGATATCAGCACCCAGACCAAGAGGCTTCTGGAAGAACGGGGTCGCAAAGGTGTTGTCCACGATGGTCAGGATATCGTGCTTCTTCGCTATCTCTGCTATCCGCTTTATGTCGGTTATCTTGAGCAGAGGGTTGGTCGGGCTCTCGATCCATATCGCTCTGGTCTCCGGGACGATGGCAGTTTCCACGTCTTTCGCGTCTGACAGGTCAACGTAAGAGAACCGCATTCCGAACTTCTTCAGGACCTGCTCAAACAACCGATGGGTGCCGCCATAAAGGTCATCTATGCAGAGGATATGCGTATGGTTGTCGAACAGGGACATCACCGTCTGTATGGCACCCATCCCCGAGGAGAACACCAGGGCGTGCTTTGCCCCTTCGAGTCCTGCGAGCGTCTGCTGCAGAGCGGTTCTTGTCGGGTTGGCCGTCCTTGAATAATCATAGATGTCATATACGCCGGGGCTCTTCTGGACATAGGTCGAGGTAAGATACACCGGGGTGTTGACTGCCCCATGATGCTCGTCTTGGTATGTGTGCTGTTGTTGATGTATCGCTCTTGTCGAATCTCTCATAGGAATCCCTCTCGTTCCATCCACCGGTCATTGAAGATCTTGCTCAGATACTTGAATCCGGAATCAGGAAAGATGATCACTGCAGTGAGATCGGACCTGTCTTTCAGATACCGCAGCGCTGCTGACATCGCAGCGCCCGATGAACCTCCCGCAAAGATGCCTTCTTCTCTCGCCAGTCTTCTTGCAGCAAGAAAGCTCTCCTGATCATTCACCTGGATCATCTCATCGATCAGGCCGAAGTCGACACATTTCACGATATGGTCTTCCCCGATCCCTTCCAGGCGGTACACCTGAGGAGAGGATCGCTTCCGGTACCGCCAGTAGTCATGAAAAACGCTTCCGTAGGGATCCACCGCGACGATCTTGAGGTCAGGGTTTTTCTCCTTGAGATATCTTCCTGTTCCGGTCAACGTCCCTCCTGTACCCATCCCTGCGATCAGCACATCAACGTTTCCGTCGGTCTGTTCCCAGATCTCAGGGCCCGTAGTGCGGTAATGCGCCTCGATGTTCTTCGGATTGTTGTACTGGTCAGGGTAGAACGCGTTTCTCTCTTTTGCGATTCTCCTGGCGACGCTATAATAGCTCTGAGGGTCTTCAGGCGCAACGTCTGTCGGGCACACGATCACTTCTGCGCCAAACGCCCTCAGAAAGTCTATCTTTTCCTGGCTCATCTTGTCAGGGATGGTGAAGACCGCGCGGTATCCTCGTATTGCTGCGACCAACGCAAGGCCTGCTCCGGTGTTGCCGGACGTGTTCTCCACGATGGTCCCTCCTGGCCGCAGGAGGCCCCGTTCTTCTGCGTCCTTCACCATGAACTGGGCCATCCTGTCCTTGATGCTGCCGGTGGGATTAAAATATTCAAGTTTGGCCAAGACCGTGCTGGAGATGCCTTTCGCCAGCTTGTTTATCCTCACCAGAGGAGTCTTGCCGATCTCACCGAGCATATCTGTCTTCACCAGGAACTCCTGTTCAAATGCTTGTTTCACATACATCTTCTTCCTCCTCTCCCATGCAGAGGTATGTCTGGCTCAGAAGGGGTTGACCAGGGTGCCAGGGTGAAAGAGCAGAGAGAACGGCAACAGCGGATGGACCAGCGAGCCAGCAGACCAGACGATGAGAGAACGAACTAACAACATACCTTGATCGAGATGGGTCGCTGATGCATAGTCCCTGGCTAATCTGATGAGATATAAAATACTTTCGACCATTTCAGCTCCTCAGGTAGCTTTTTGGGCGGAGCACAGAAGAGAACAAAGAGGAGAGCAAAGAGGAGAGCAAAGAGGAGAGCAAAGAGGAGAGACATCAGGGATGGATGAGCGGCCTGATGAGCTGGTAGGTTCGATCGAGATACCGGGCATTCTCCTGGAGATGATGGAGCCGGTCTTCTCTCTTGATCGATTCGGCATAGCCCAGAGTGCCGCCCAGGAAAAATCCTCCGCCGGCAGCTACCTTCAGGATGGAAAAGAACTCCCTCCGTGGCATCTTCTCGCCTTTCTCAGTATCCTCCCCGTATCTTACGGCGAGTGCCAGGAGGCTACCGACGATACTGAAGATAAAACCGCTTCCCAGCCAGTTTCCGGATATGTTGTCGACCAGTTCGTCCCTGAGCAGGGCATCACCGATGCAGCTCTCCAGCTGGCTGATCCGGATCTTTGATCCTTCGGGTATCAAGAACGGCTCATAGACCTTCTTTTCATAGGCCTTGATGAGCCTGTCATATTCTTCTGCGAACGTGGTCCGCTCCAGAACGACCTGCCGCGCGACCCAGTTCTTCTTGGAGTAGGCCAGGAAGGTCTCATATCTCTGCTCCACCTGCTGCTCTTCGGTGAGCTTCTTATCATCATCGATGGACCTGAGCCTGCCTGCCAGAGTCTTTGCATCCTGGTCTGCCGGCAATGGATGCTGGGCCTTCGCAGGATTGGAGAGCTGTGCCATGGTGAAAGCTAATGGTGAAAGCAATAAAAGATTATGTGTTCTCAGAGCATCATTCTGTTTTATTCTGTCGCATCCTGTCCC
>JAADFO010000028.1:24397-36800 GCA_013152815.1 Nanobdellati archaeon | reverse complement strand
GAAGATCGAGGACCCCTTCGGCATCAAGTTCGAGCGCGGGATGACCGACAAGTTCGTCGGAGGCAGGGTTCCTGAGATCGACTCGAAGACCGGCCGGTTCAAGACACGCTACCAGGACCTGGAGTATTTCGAGAAGGAAGCTTTTGAGTATAACCGTTCCTTCTCGAACATCACCGGGCAGAAGCCAGATTATTATAACCAGACCTCTGGTCGGGAGATGTACATGAAGAGCACGATGCAGACCCAGGCAGGATACTCTCTTGGATGGGCATTGCAGTTCTCCAATGAGGTTCCTGGCTATATCGAACGCATCAAACGTCTCAAGAAGCTCAGGAAACATTATGAGACGATCGACCGGAACCTGCCTGAAGAGGAGAAATGGAAGCTCCTCAAACAGGACGCCACCATGGCACAATTCACCAAAGGCCTGCTCGGCCCGGAGATGAAGGACCCTCTTGCCATGATCAATGAAGAGATCTCACACCAGCAGAAACTTCTGGAATATGCCCAGCAATCGGGAAACTCGCAGGAACTGCAGGCCATGGACACCATCGAGACCATGAAGCACCTGAAGACGCCGGAGAAGTACTTCGAGAAGAACTTCGTGAACTACTATGCGTTGGCAGGCCTCCGGGCCATGGACCAGTCCCGTGATACCTCACGACCTGTCGTGCTGACCCTGGAGCACATCTTTCCGGAACGGTTCGGAGGGCATCCCCAGGAGCTGAAGTGGATCATCAGGAAGGCAAGGGAACGGATGGTCGACTTCATGACCAAGAAAGAGATCCCGAAGGACCTTCAGGGTTCGCAGTGGCATGAGCAGATGGTCAAGAGCAACCCGCAGTACGGCTCCTACAACGACCCGAGGAACCCGAACTACCGGCCGGGCATCTCGCGAGAGGAGGCAGAAAAGATCGCTGCGCAGCATATCAAGGCGACCATCGACACCGGCCATCTCAACATGTGGCGGAAGTACTGGCAGAACGACCCTGACAAGTCGCCGGAACAGAACCAGCAGGCGTTCAACAAGTGGGCCGTAGGCCAGATGGAATCCCTGGCGAAGGACGGCTACATCGGCAATGTCCATATGTCAGACAACTACGGGTTCGAGGATGAGCACCTTGCCCCTGGCCAGGGGAACTCGCCGATCAAGGACATCGTCAAGGTCATCAAGAAGTACGGCTATGACGGTGCCTATACGGTCGAGCCGGGTGCCGACGCGTCGACCGACAACTCCGACTTCCACGGCCTCATGAAGACCTGGCGGCATTTCGGCAGTGAGGTGTATGGCATGGGCGCGGCCGGCACTTCTGTGGGCGCCCCCCCGAGGAACTGGGGCGAGGTCCAGAACTCCTACTTTGGCCGTTCCTATCCGCCCAATTTTGTCTTCGGCGGCTATTCTCCCAGCAACGACTGGACCCTCTGGTCAGGAGTCCAGCTGGAGTGACGATGAAGATCCCGCGTTCCTCTTCTTTAATCGTACTGGTCCTTGCTCTTGTCGTCCTGTTCCTCTTCCCTGAACCCGAGACGAACTTCCTGTGGTATGCCCTGACCGGCTTCCTCTTCCTGGCTGTCCTTCTCCTGCTGTCCTGGCAGCGGCACCGCAGGGGATGAATGTTTCTCGATAATCGCACGTTTTCCCTGACACGTCGTTCTTTGACGATCTGCAGCTGAAGCGTTACGAGAAAAAGCTCCTGATAGGCTCTGGAATGCTACGATGGTGCATGGCAGCATCGGGCTCGGCCACCGCTGACGCTGCTTCTGCCGTTCCCGCCCGAAGGGGTCCCCCAGAACTCTTCCGGTCCTGAGCAGGGTAAGGTCTCGCGAAGGATGCCGGCCTCACTTTCTACAAAACTACAAAGCCTCAGGAAACAGAAGATTTAAATAACATCTAGTGTCATCCGACATCGGATGGTGAATTATGATTTCAGATTGACCAATCAAAGGGCGATCATCTCAGAGTATCTTAAGGAGAACCATGATCATCCATCGGTCGAAGAGATCTTCAAGCATGTCAAGAACAAGCTTCCCCGGATAAGCAAGAAGACCGTCTACAGCACGCTACATTTCCTCTGTGATGAAGGGTTGATCCAGGAAGTAGAGGTGAAGGGCGTGCAGCGGTATGAACCAAGATCAGATCCTCACCACCATGTGATATGCAGAGCATGCGGAAAGATAATCGATATCGAGTCTGAAGAGCTGTCTTCACATGCCCTGAGGGTCGGGAAGCAGATCGGGGATTTTGATGTCGAATCGTCTAATGTTCATTTTTATGGGATGTGCAAAGAGTGCAAGGAGGCAGAGAGGAATGAAAGAAGAAGCTGAAGAACAGGTGACGAAGCGATACTGCCTCGGCCGGTCCAGCCGCTTCAAGAAGGATGAGAAGAAAGAGGTGCAAAATGATGCATGAAGACAGGTCAGCGCTTTCCAAGAAGACGCTGGACATGAAGAGAGCCATCGACTCCCTGAAAGAAGAGCTGGAAGCGGTGGATTGGTATAATCAGAGAGCGGATGCATGCACAGACGAGAATCTCAAGAAGGTCCTTGTCCATAACGCAAATGAAGAGAAAGAGCACGCGTCCATGCTCCTGGAATGGATCAGGCAGAACGACGGGCATTTCGCGAAGGAACTCAAAGAGTATCTTTTTGCTGAGACCGGAGACGTGGCCGCCCTCGAAGAGAGACACTGATCGTTTATCTTTTTATTTTTTTATTTATTCTCTTATTCATTCTCCTATTCATTCTCTGATTCATTCTTTTTATTCTTTCATATTCTTATTTTTCTCTATTCTGCTCCCGGTCTTAGGATCGGACCAGAAATCGCTGTCCAGGGACCATAGACACCGCGGACATCTCTTGAACTGAACTCCCCTGCCCTGGCTTTCTCTACCGTTTCACCTTCAGGAGTCTCGCGTTTATCGCCACGATGATGGTGCTCAGGGACATGAGCGCGGCACCGATCGCAGGGGATATCAGGATCCCGTAACCGTAGAGCACACCCGCCGCCAGAGGTATGGCGATGGCGTTGTATCCTGTCGCCCAGAACAGGTTCTGGACCATCTTTTTATAGGTCGCCTTGCCGAAAAGGAGCAGGGAGACGACATCCTCCGGATTGCTGTTCACCAGGATGATGTCTGCGGTCTCCGCAGCCACGTCGGTCCCTGAACCGATGGCGATGCCGATATCAGCCAACGCCAATGCAGGAGCGTCGTTTATCCCGTCTCCGGTCATGGCCACGAACTCGCCCTTTTCCTGCAGCTCTTTTATCTTCTCCTGTTTCTCATGGGGCAACACTTCGGCGAAGTAGCCATCAAGACCCAGTTTTTTTGCGACATTCCCTGCTATCATCCTGTTGTCTCCTGTGAGCATGAAACACTTTATGCCCTGCTCCTTCAGCTTGCGTATGGCGTCAAAGGATTCTTTCCTTATCTGGTCCTCTAGCGTCAACACCCCGACGAGCTTCTTGTCCACGAGCATGAAGACCAGAGTGGCGACATCATCCATCTCCGCATTCTTCGGGATGGCCCTGCCGCTCTTCTCAAGAGCCTTCCTGCTCAACAACTGAACATGTTTACCGCCTATGGTCCCTTCGATCCCCTCTCCCTTCAATACTTTGAAATGAGAGACACCCGACAGGCTTAATCCGGCGGCCTTGGCCTTCTGGATGATGCCCTTGGCGATGGGATGTTCTGAACTCTTCTCGAGGGATGCTGCCAGTCGCAGCACCTGGTCCTCTTCATAGGACCGGTCGAACAACAGGACCGAACTGACTCCGAACCTTCCCTCGGTCAATGTTCCTGTCTTGTCGAACACGACCGTCGTTATCTTCCTCGCGTTCTCGAAGGCTGTCCTGTTCCTGATGAGCAGCCCGTTCTTGGCAGATATGGACGTCGAGACGGCATTGACGAGAGGGATCGCAAGGCCCAAGGCATGGGGGCATGCGATGACCATGACCGTCGCGAGCCGTTCAACAGCGAAAGCAGTATCAGGTCCGTAGATGAACCAATAGAAGAACGTGCCGACACCCGCGGTTATCGCGATCGCAGTAAGCCATCGGGCAGCGATGTCTGCAAACTTCTCTGTCTTGGATTTTGTCTTCTGGGCCTGTTTCACCAGATCGATGACCTTCGCAAGATAGGAATCTTCACCTGTCCCGAGAACTTTTATCTCCAATACATCGTCGCCGTTTATCGAACCGCCGATGACGCCGAGCCCTGCATTCTTTTTGACCGGTTTGGACTCTCCGGTGAGCATAGACTCGTCGATATACCCTTCACCCTTCACGATGGTACCATCTGCCGGAACCTTCTCTCCTGCTTTGACCATCACGATATCGTCCTTTTTCAGTTCAGAGATCCTTATCTCGACAATATCATCCCCTTTGACCAGATGAGCGCTGTCAGGCATGAGTTCCGCAAGCTTTTCAAGGGCTTTGGAGGCTCCGATGACCGATTTCATCTCGATCCAATGGCCGAGAAGCATGACGTCGATAAGGGTGGCCAGTTCCCAGAAGAAGAATTTTCCTTTCAGGCCGAAGACGACGGCGGCACTGTAGAAATAGGCGACAGATATGGCAAGGGCTATCAATGTCATCATGCCGGGACGTTTCGTCCTCAGCTCGGTGAAGATGCCTTTCAGGAAGGGAAAGCCGCCCCAGAAGAACAGGAAACTTGAAAGGGCGAAGAGGATGTATTTGTCCCCTGGAAAGACGAACGAGAGCCCCAATAATCTCTGGATGAGAGGGGAAAGGATAAGGATGGGGACGGTGACGATCGCTGAGACGACGAATCTTTTCTTGAAGTCCTGCATCATCATCCTATGGTGATCGTGATGGGCAGGGCTCTTATGCTGGCTCTTGTCCTGCCTCTCATCATGGTCCTGGCCTTTGTTCTTGTCATGGCCAGAGTCATGGTCATCTGCCTTGACGAGCGTCGCGCCGTCCATGGTGCACTTTCCGGGCTTGTCGTATTCCATTCCGCATTTCGGGCATAGGTATGCTGCCATTTTGTTTTGTCCTCCTCAGGTCAGATGCAAAAAGAGGGCATCCACGATCCTCTGCTCATCATGGTCTGCCCATCAAAACAAGATATGTTTCGGTATGTTTCCCAGCGGGGTGTCTCAGACGGCATCCATCGCCTTCTTGAGTTTGGCCTCTATCAGGTGAGCGACGTCCTTGAGATCGGCGTTCTCTATCATCCCCATCGCGACCGTCGGGAGGATGGCCGAGACATAGGTCTTCTTGTCCTTCTCGTAGACGATGACATTGCAGGGCAGCATCAATCCGATATCCTGCTCTGCCTGAAGAGACCGGTGTGCATTGGGCGGATTGCACGCCCCCAGGATCACATAGGGGTCCATGTCCACGTCAAGCTTATTCTTCAAGGTCTCCCTGACATCGATCTCGGTCAAGATGCCGAACCCTTCTTTGCCCAACTCATCTTTCACCTTTTCCACTGCCTCAGCATAGGGGAGGGTGAGCTCCTTCTTATATTTGTATTCCATCTTCATTACCTCCGCCGCCCTATGAATCCATTATAGAGCAGGCCAAACGCATATATGAACACAAAACCGATGATCGCAGCCTCTATCATCCCGGCGACTATCCCAAGCAGACCCAGGGAGAAGAACATATGCCATTGCTGCATCATGGCCACGGCGCCGGTGTACACGCCGATGTTTCCTGCGATCCCCAGCAGGAGCATGGATGCTGCCGAGACGACGGCAGCGGCGTATCCCAATCCCAAAGCATCCAATCGTAATCCTTCAGCCATCTTGATCAACCTCCTCAGGCAGTGCCGCAGACCAAGGCAGCGCTCTTTACGAAACGCTACTCCCTGATCTCCTTGCTGATGTCCTGATATTCTTTCTTTGTCAGTTCTCCTTTCGCATACCGCTCTTTCGCGATCTGCGAGGGGGTCTTGTCTTTCTTCGTGTCCTTGTTCTTGTCCACCAGCCAGACGATAAGCCAGATGAAGGCTCCCCAGAACAGGATCATCCAGAACCATCCGAGATAGCCCATGTGCTCTATATAATACATCCTCATCACCTCTGCCGGTTCTTTTTTGCGATAACGTTTCTGCAATTGTTCTTCACATGCTTATCGATGATATCCAACAAGGGAGTGATGGTCTCTTTATTCAGCTGATAATACCTGTACCTGCCTTTCTGTTCGACGGTCACAAAACCACAGGTCTTCAGCCGATTCAGGTTATGGGAGACCGTCGTCTGGTTCAGGCCGGTCTCAGTAAGGATCTCACCGACATTGAGGTTCTTACGCCTCAGTGAACTGATGATCTTGAGCCGGTTCATGTTCGCAAGGGTCGTCAGGAACAGGTCGTATGCTCGCTTTATCATATGCTATGGAGAACATATGTCCCTTAAATACCTGCGGTAGGAGACCTACTGAAACTTTAAAAAGAGGACCCTGGGCACGACGGAGACGAATCCGGGATAAACGCCCAAAACTTTAAAAAACTTTAAAAAAGGCATTTAAGGACAGTAAGGACACCATGTCCCTGACCTATCTCTCCCCCTCCTGGTTCTTCGGATATGATGTGGTCCTTGAACTGTTGTTTGCGGCGATCGCACTTATGGTCTCGATCTTCGCGTTCAGGATATACAAGGCGACCGGTCAGAAGCAGATCAGGCTCTTCGGAGCGTCTTTCGCCTGCATATCCCTGGCATATCTCATACAATCCCTCTTCAATTATCTCATCATCTCGAAAGCGAACGAGCATATCTGCAGGGCGTTGAAGATCCGATCCATCGCGTGGTTCGATGCCGTCGGTCTGTATGCGCACATCCTCTTCATGACCCTTGGTCTTGTGACGCTCGTCTACATGACGTTCAAGACAGAGAAGAGCAGGATACTCTGGCTGCTGATCGCAACCTCCTTGCTGGGGATCTTCCTGAGCATGAATACGCTGTATATGTTCTTTCTGTTCTCGACGATCTATCTGATGTTCATATCCTGGCATTTCATCACCAACTATCTGCAGAACAGGCAGAAGAAGACGTTGCTCATAGCCGTGGCCTTCCTCTTCATGCTTTTCGGAAGCGTGCATTTTCTCATGGCCGTGGACCACCGGGCGTTCTATGCGATAGGACATGTGCTGGAACTGGTCGCCTATTCGCTCATACTTCTCAACCTCTACCTGGTGCGGAAAAGATGAACAAGAAGCGTGATCACCTTGAGATCATACATGACATATTGAACACCATACGGAGGAAGGCAGGGTTGGTCAGACAGACCCATATACTCTATAAATCAAACCTCTCACACCAGATGCTTGTGAAATATGTCGGGGAACTGATCGGAAAAGGGTTCATGATCGAGAAAGAGGACAAGAAACAGAAGAAATACTATGAGCTCACAGACAAGGGCCATCAGTATCTGAACGATTATAAGATGATCAGAGGTTTTGTCGATTCCTACGGTCTGGGCTGATCCTGCAGAGGACTGGGTCTGCGATGCATGATCTCATCGGCAGCAGCCTTGTCCGGTGATGCCTGCTCAAGAATGGAAATCTTTTGAGCATAGGATGCCCTGCTCGCATATACTGCACTTACTGTGCCTTTTTATATACTATGACGATATAACCGCAGTCATATCACAGGAACCATGACATTCATACAATCATTGCTGCCGGCGATAGAGCACTTCCCTATAATCAGCTATTGGATCGCCCTTCTGGTGGCGGCGCTTGAGACGACGATCGGCGTCGGTCTGCTCATACCCGGTTCCACCATCCTCCTCCTCATGGGTGCATTGGCGGCCAAAGGCTATCTTGATCTGGGTGATCTTCTCTGGTTCGCCGTGATCGGCGCAATCATCGGAGACAACATCAATTATATCATCGGAAAGAGATATGGTGCAAGGATATTCAAGAAGGGTTTCTGGTTCATCAAACCTGCGCATTTCAAGAAAGGAGAAGCGTTCTTTGAGAGACACGGTCCAAAAAGTGTCTTTATAGGCCGCTTCATACCCAGCATAAAAGAGGTGATCCCTCTGACTGCAGGGACCTTCGGCATGAGACGATTGCCTTTCATGGTCTGGAACACGCTCGGAGCGATCGGCTGGAGTCTCGTCTGGATCCTGCCCGGATATTTCTTCGCCCGGTCTCTCGCCGTCGCGAAGATATGGCTGACCCGTACCGGGTTCTTCCTGACCATCCTTCTGGTCCTGTTCCTCCTGTCCTATGTCCTCAGGACCCTCCTTGTCAGGAAAGGGAAGGAGTTCTTCTCGTTCCTCTCCTCGCTCTGGCTGTCGGTAAGACAAGCCCTCATGGAGGATCCAGGCATCAAAGCGTTCACCGCCAGGCATGAACGATTTTTCTCCTGGTCACGGAAACGCCTGGACAAGGATGATTTCTATGGTCTGCCTCTCACCCTCCTCTCTCTGGCCCTGTTCTATACGGTGGCCTTGTTCGGAGGGATCGTCGAGGACATTATCCGTTCCGACCTCATCGTCTCTGTCGATATCCGCGTCGCCAATCTGCTCGCTGTCTTCAGGAGCACAGACGTGACAAGCTTCTTCTTCTGGATAACGTTGCTCGGCAAATGGCAGGTCATCCTCAGCTTCACCATCGCCTTCCTTTTCCTGTTATGGTTCTGGAAGAGACGAACCCATGTTGTTCCGTTTCTGCTCACGCTTGCGGGCAGTGAAGCATTCACCTTCATCGGGAAGATTATCATCCGTCGTGCGAGACCAGCGGTGGCGTTCTATACAGAGCAGTCCTATTCCTTCCCCAGCGGACATGCCGCCATCGCCGTCGCCTTCTACGGCTTCCTCGCATACTGTGTGATACGCAACACCCGGAAGTGGAGATATAAGATCAACATATTCTTTGCCGGCCTGCTCATCATACTGCTCGTCGGGTTCAGCAGGCTCTATCTTGGTGTCCATTATCTGAGCGATGTCTGGGGCGGATATCTGGTCGGCGCGATCTGGCTGATCATCGGCATGAGCCTGTCCGAATATCTGCTCTCCAGGAGAAAGAAGAGACGTGTCGTTCGGGCAGACACGAGAAGACTCCTTGCGACCGCCGGCATCATCGTCCTGGCGATCGGATTTTATGTTCTCTTCGCGCTTCAGTATCAGATCCCTGATCAGATCCCTGCTCCGATATCGACCGAGGCACAGACCGTCTCTGTCGATGACATCATGACCATCTTCCGGACAGAGCAGTCAAGATACACAGAGACGTTGCTGGGCAACAGGCAGGAACCCCTCAGTCTCATCATCGTCGCCAAGGACGACCAACAACTCATCGATCTCTTTGCGAAGGCCGACTGGACCTTGGCCGATAAGGTGGACATATTCAGTGTCTACAAGGCAGCGAAAGCCGCTTTATTGAAAGAGCCGTATCCGCAGGCTCCCATGACGCCGGATTTCTGGAATTCAGAGGTGCATGACTTCGGTTTTGAGAAAGAGACAAAGGAGAACAACGTCCGCACACGACATCATGCACGTCTCTGGAAGACAGCGTATGTCACCCCGGATGGAGAGCATATCTACGTCGGGACCGCCAGTTTCGACAGCGGCATCAAATGGGGAGTCACCCACAGGATAAACCCTGATATCGACACCGAAAGAGAATTCCTCTTCAGGGATCTGAAAAGGACAGGCATGATAGCCACCACAAAAAAACAGGAATTCGTGAAGCCGAAGTTGGGGAGCAATTTCACCGGCGATCTCTTCTTCACTGACGGCAGACTCTATCTGCTGTTCCTGAAAGGATGAGCAGAAATCAGGCTGTGCAAAGGTTTCACGCGCTAAAGCGCGGGGCATGAAACCATCGCACGAATCAGAGCGTTCCTCTCTGCAGGTGAAGGACAGCAAACGCGCTCAGGAAGCAGAGAGCAGACATGAAGAGGAAGATCGCGTCGAATCCGAGATTGCTCGCTATCAGACCTCCTAATACAGCACCGACGGCGATGGAGAAATAATTCATCGACTCCCACGCGCCCCATTCTCTGCCGGCCTTTCTTTTGGTGATGTGTTTCGAGTAGAGCGCATCGAAAGCAGGAGAGTAGAACGCCTCAGCAAAACCGACCAGGATCTGCACGCCGAACAATGACCAGATGGAATCCACGAAGAGATACAGAAGAAATCCTATCCCCATCACAGCATAGCCGAAAGCGACTATCAGTTCATCTCTTTTCTTCTTGTCTGCAAATCTTCCGGCAACCAGGGTGGTCACTCCTGCTGCCAAAGCGAAAAAGCCTCCGGTCAGGCTGGCATCCAGAAGGTCGCCGCCGATATGCTCGACAAAAAGGGCGTAGATAGGACCCAGCATGGCACCGGCAAGCAAAACCAGACCATTGGTGACGAGCAATATCCGCAATGCCCTGTTGAAGAGGAACCGCTTCATGGAGTTTCCGGGGTCATCGAGATATATAAATTGTTCGCGACCGGCCTGACAGGGAACAAGGAACACGGTCTTCAGGGCACACCCCACTAGACATCTGCCCACAGCATATTTATTGCTCGCCCCAGGTCATACATCCATGGCAACGACACTCAAAGCCAAGGACAGGAAAGCCTGTGACACCCTTCTTGCAGACACCATCACCGCGAAGATCCTCCAGAAGAAACGGACGCTCTTCCTGGACTGCTCTGACAACAGATCATCATACCTCTTCCATGAGAAGGATCTTCCGTTCCTTGTGGACAGCCTGTTCATAGAAAAGATCGGACGCGTCGATGAACTGATAGGCCAGCTGGAGACGTGGGAAGGCAACGAACAGCACCAGGGATACGACATCCTGCTCATATCACCGTTCAGAGACCTCCTGGAACAGGAGACCGGAAGGAAAGATGAACAACAGCTTATCATGGCACGCATCGAGCAGCTGACAGAACAGGCAGAGCAGCGGGGGAAAGAAGTCCTGGTGCTGGAGGTGGAGGAAAGCCGGGAGACACCAACCTGATCAGCCTCAGACCCCGAGCCCTTTCTTCCAGGCCCTTCTGCTCCCGAGGACACTCACAACATTCACAGCAGTCACAGCATGATGGTCGCCAGCCCCAGGAAGACGAAGAAGCCGAAGACATCGGTCGCTGTCGTGATGAAGATGGTCGCAGAGGATGCAGGGTCTTTCCCGAACTTTCTCATGATGAGCGGAGTGACGGCTCCGAAGAATCCTGCGATGACGAGGTTGATGATCATGGCCATGCCGATGATGAGGCCGAGCAGGGGATTCTTGTTCCAGAGGACAGCGACAGCCGCCACCAGGATGCCGTTGATCAGACCGTTCGTTCCGCCTGCGATGACCTCGTTCAGGATGACTTTCCTGGCGGTCTTCCTGTTGATCTCCTTCAGGGTCATCCCTCTTACCATCACCGCGAGGGTCTGGGTCCCTGCATTGCCTCCCATGCCGGCGACGATGGGCATGTAGACTGCGAGGAGCACGAAGGACGAGATGGTCTTCTGGAAGAGACTCACGACCGAAGCGGCGAGGAATGCAGTCGCCAGGTTGATGATCAACCACTTGTAGCGGTACTTCACCTTCATCAGGGCAGAGTCCAGGACGTCCTCTTCCTGCCTGATACCGGCAAAGTCACGGAGATGGGTGGCCGACCGTTTCTCGATGAGCTTGAGCACGTCATCGGAGTAGATGATGCCCATGATGCTGTTGTCCTCGTCCAGGACCACGACCTTGTTGTGGGGGTGTTTGCGGAAGAGGGAGATGACCTCGGTCTCATCCACGTCGTATCTGATGGAAGGGACCTTCTCGATGTAGTTCCTGATGCGCTCGTTCCGTCTGGCGAGGGCGAGGCTATAGAGCGGCAGCTCTCCCAGGAGGAACCCGTCCTCGACGATGAGGATGGTCGGTATCTTCCCGCCTTTCTGTTCATGCTTACGGACGATGCGGGAGAGATGCTCGAAGTTGATGTGCTGGCTGACCTCGATGTAATCCAGGCTCATGAGACCTGCCGCTGTCCTGGGGTCGAAACGCAGGAGGAACTCCACCTTCTCCTTGATGCTCTTGCTGAGACGTTTGAGGATCCGCTTCCTCCTCGCAGCAGAGAGGCTCTGGAGCAGGTCGGTGGCCTCATCAGGGTCGAGATATTCTATGAGCCTGACGACCTCTGTTATCTTGAGCGCGTGCATGACCTCTATCTGCAGCTTCTTGGAGAGGCTCAGCAGGATGAACCCCTGCTTGTTCGCCGGCACATCCCGAAAATGAGAGAGCCTCTTCCGTGGAGATGACAGAAGCTCATAGATGACATTGTTGTTCTTCTTCCGGGAAAGCATCCCGACATAGGAACCTGAAGAGCTTATAAACTTTATCTTCCCGTGGCCATTATGAAATCCTCTGCTTTTTTGCCAGATGCATGATCGTCTGCGCCATCAATGTCAGCATTTCCGACTGAAAGGAGGACAATGATGGCTGGCCAGAC
>JAADFO010000028.1:0-24392 GCA_013152815.1 Nanobdellati archaeon | reverse complement strand
GTGATCGACGGGGTTCGTATGCAACGTATACGGTTCCCTTTGGTGCCAGCAACTTGTTGCTGAGCATCGTCGATGGAGTAGGTCATGTATCGGGCACATTCTTGCAGGATTTCATCAGCCCTTCCCGCCAGGAACGGCCAGAACGCCTCAGAAACAGAAGCATTTAAAAAGGGAGTTCCACTTCCCTGTCTAAGAATCAGGATGCTTTCACTCTTTTCGTACAACAGGACAATGTACCAGGCAAGATTGACTATTTCTGATGAATGCTGATAAGAACCAAGAAACCACCAGGAACATGATTTTATGGTCAACCAAAAGACAAATCACAGAATGAACGGAAGGAGGTGAGAACATGAAAGGAACAGTTAAATTCTTCAACAACATGAAGGGATTTGGCTTCATCGCTGGAGAAGACGGCAAAGAATATTTTGTGCACCAGTCTGAACTGCAGGAAGGCACATCGCTGGACGAGAACGACGCTGTCGAGTTCGAAGGAGAACAAGGAGACAGAGGTCCGAAAGCGGTCAAGGTCAAGAAGGAGTGATCCTACTTCATGATTTCGGGTCCACAACCCTTTTTCTTTTTTTCCTATTTTTCTTTTTTTTCATTTTTTCAGCATCACAACGGACACATCCATTCTCAGGAGGCGCCCTTCTTTTTCGAGAGCATGGTGAAGCGTTCGGTGATGAGTCCCTGTGGTATGGAGAAGACGGCCATGACCGTCAGGAGGACGAGGGTATAGGTCCATCCAAAATAGAGGATCAGCAGGGATGCCCACTGGAGCTTGATGCCCCGATTGTAGAGGAATGTGGAGAGGAACCTTACCCTGATGCCGCGCTTCTGCAGGTTCCTGAGCAGAGGATACCATACATAGACCGGCCCGACAGAGATGATGCCGGTCACGATGGCGATGAACCAACCCCTGATGCCTGCTTCTTTTCCCATCATATGCTTGAGCAGGTCCTCGGTGACAAGATAGTCTATCAGGACCATGAACGCATAGACGATGATGAAGATGGGCAGTATCTGCAGGATGAGCTTGAGATAGGACTCAAGTATGGGCATCATGCGGTCAGGAGAGAAGAAGAATGTCAAGAGATAAAGGGTGATGCTGGCCAGCAGGAAATACCCTCTTCCGTTCTTTTTCAAGCCGGATCGTGTCTTTTTTTCCATGGGCGTTCAATGATTGCACGGGTGCTTCATACTAGTACTTCATACGGGTACTTCAGAGCACACCAATGATGAGCGCAGTCACCATGCCGACGATGATGGACATGAGGAATGCGCTGACATTCCGTGCGAGGGCGAACCGCTTGCCCAGGACCATGGATTCGACGGGCAGCTGCACGAAGCCCACCGTGGTCCAGGCTGCGATAAAAGAGGTGACTGCGATGATGCTGATGCCATTGTCGAGGAAACCGGCGCCGATGATGTAGCTGGTGACCGGATTTCCTGTGAGGATGCTTCCGAGAAGACTTCCCATGATGGAATCCCAGAGGAGGTTGCCGTTGAAGAGGATGCCATAGGCTGACCTGGGGACGAGGACGGTCATCATGCTGACGAGCAGCAGGACACCCAGGAGGAGAGGAAGCATGTTCCACAGGCCCTTCAGTGCTTTCCTGTTGGCCTCTTTCAGCCGGGTGTAGTCGACATATCTGCTCAGCATGGCATGGATGGGCGACGGACAGTCATTATAAACCTTGTGGAGAACGATCTGCTTTGAGGGATATGATCTCTGAAAAGGTCGGGCTAGAAAAGAAAAAAAACAAAAAACCAGAGACATACCAAGAAATATGATCCTAAAACTTCTTGTGTTTTCTGAAACAGTCTCTGCAGTAGACAGGCCTGTCTCCTGACGGCTTGAAAGGGACTTCACATTCATTGCCGCAATCGGCGCAGACTGCCTTATGCATCTCTTTGGGGCCCTGGCTTCCTCTGAAACCATCTCTGCCATAATCCATTGTTTTTCACACTCCGTGTTTAAAGCACAAATCAATAATATTTGGGTGGCATAGTTGTGTCACTCTTTATAAATCTTAGCTATTCTTTTAAGAAGAGAAAGGAATATCACAATAAGACTAAAGGAGACCGCGGCATAGGCGCCCATATTGACCCTGAAGAAAGCAAAATATATAAAGCGGACACCAGTCAGGGATGGAAGGTGATGAAGTCCGCCTCGGCTCACGCTAAAACCGCTTCAGCTGATGACTTCTTCTTAAGGGTGAAGCCTGTGCAGGCATATCTGATCGAGATGGCGTTTGGAGTGATTGGCGGAACAATCATCGGGATCATGACCTTTCTTCAGACCTATCTGCACTTCCCCAAGATGGAGAGGCAGAAAAGGATCGCCCTGAGCGTGAAGAACGCGACCATCATGGGAGTGGCGATGACAGCCATCGTGGTCATCATCTTCCAGGTGATGTTCCGGTTGGTGTGATGATGGGCAACAGGAGACAGGACCAGGGACAGCTGCTGGATCTCTTGATCAAGAGCAACAGCCTCAATGACCTTCTGGGCATCCTTTCAGACATCTGCGAGAACTTGGACCTCGCCTATCTGAACCCGCGGATAAAGCACTTCAGATATTTCCAGTTCACCTTCTTCGGTCTCATGGTGAAAGCCAAAAGCCTCCTGGAGATGGCCCTCTTCAGGACAGAGTTCCTGAGAAAGACCCTGCCGGAATTCATCGGGATTCATGCAGACCTTTCCCTGCTCCAGAAGAGGATGCAGAAAGCCTATGCAGCCATCAACGGGAACAGGATGAGAGAAGGCAAAGAAGATATCATGGCCTGCGCACAGGCATATCAAGACATCTTTGAAGGCATCGAGAGGATAACAAGCAGCAGGATCATCAGAGGGAAGCCATCCGGATAGGTGACAGACATGGGTAAGGACATCATAGACAGGACAAGCATCCGCCGCTTCCTCCTCGCGCGCAGGCAGAAGGACGGTGGCTTCAGCTTTGCCCATGAAGCGCCGGCCACATTGGAGGACACCTATTTCGCCCTCCGGATAGCCCATGAGCTGGAGATATCGGGCATGGAAGATCATGCCGAGGACTTCCTGCGTTCAGTGAAGACTCGCCAGGTGAAGCAGCTCTACCGGTTGGCGCATCTGGCCAGGACACACCGGATGCATACCCTATGGCCTGAGCCAGAGACTCTGACAATGGCCCTGTCAAGAGACCTGTCAAGGAAGAAGCGTATCGGACCGCAGACAGCCTATTACCGAGCAAAGATCCTGAGCATCGTCGAGGATCCGGCATTGAAGCGCTCCCTCAGAAAGCAAAGCTTCAAGAACCAGGACGCAGGCATCGCCGGAGAAGAGGATCTCCTCAGCGATCTTTGCTATGCAGCGATAGCCGACAGGAGACAGGGAATCCTGGATGATGGCATGGCCATGGCCAGTATGGCCCGGCGCATCAAGCGGTTCCAGGGGCATGATGGCGGATTCTCGTTCACCGAGAAGGGAGCGCCGTCCTTTCTGGAAGAGACCTGCCTTGCGGTCGAAGCGCTCGTCGAACTGGGGCAACGGCCGGAAAAGGAACAGGCATGTATCCGGTTCGTGGAACGGTGCAGGGCAAAGAACGGCGGTTTCGGCAGGCAGAGCACGACGGTACCGACGCTGGAATCGACCTATCATGCGATAAGGATACTGAAATGGTTGAGCGACAAGGAAGGAGCAACAAAAGGCAGCGAGGAGCGTCGAGCAGGATGACCGACCGATACGGGATGCAGACGAGGCTGGTCGAGGAACAGATAGACCGCATCAGGAAGCTGGTCGACGGTCCGGAGGAGAGAAAGGAACTCGACACCCTCAAGGACAAGCTCAGCAAAGGGAAGTTCAACCTGGCAGTGGTGGGACAGTTCAAGAGGGGGAAGACCTCCTTCATCAACGCCCTGCTGGGAAAAGCGCTCCTTCCCACGGCCATCGTCCCGCTCACATCGATCATCACCATCATCAGCTATGCGGAAGAGGAGAACATCCGGGTCATCTTCCTTGACAGGACCGAGAAGATCATCACCCTCGATAAGCTTCACGCCTACATCACCGAGAAGGAGAACCCGAAGAACCAGAAGCAGGTATTGCTCGTTAAGATAGGTCATCCTTCACCCTACCTCCAGGAAGGCATCTCCCTCATAGACACACCCGGCATCGGCTCGACCTTTCTCCATAACACGGCCATGACCTATGGGTATCTGAAGCGTATCGATGCAGCCATCTTCCTGCTCTCGGCAGACCCGCCGGTAAGCCAGAACGAGATAGACTTCCTCAAAGAGGTGAAGAGAGAGGTCCCGAAGATCTTCTTCGTGCTGAACAAGATCGACTATCTGTCGTCCGGAGAACAGGAGGAGATCGTCGGGTTCAACAGCAGGACCCTGGAGAAGGAGCTCGGCGAACCCGTCGCCATCTCGCCGGTCTCGGCGAAGCTCGCGCTCAACGGGAAGAAAACGTCGAGCAACATCGAAGGATTCAAGGATATCCTGTCCGCCTTCTTCCTGGAAGAGAAAGGGGAGATACTCCTGCAATCGCTGAACAGGCGTCTGCTGGGCATCGTCGAAGAGGCGAGGAATGCCCATGCGCTCAGCATCAGGGTGGCGCAGATGCCCCTTGAAGAGACCGGACGAAGACGTGAAGCGTTCAGGGAGACGGCGAGAAGGATCAGGGAGGAGCAGCAGGACGCAGCACCGCTCATCAGGGCAGAGATCGAAAGGATCATGGAGATGCTGGATGAAGACCTCCGGGCATTCATGAAGAAGAACCATGCACCTTTGCTGGAGAAGCTGAGAAAGGCCTACCGGAAGATGGCAGGGTCTTCGAACAGACAGCTTCTGGAACACGTCCAGAGGATGTACCTCGGGATGATGCAGGAGTTCTTCGAACCATGGAGAGCCGAGGAAGAGAAGAAGGTCCGAGGACGTTTCGAGAACATCGTGAGACGGTTCTCCGAGACGACCAACGGTCTTATCGAGAGGATCAGGGAGCGTTCTTCCACCCTCTTCGAGACAGACATCGGGCATCTGCCGACAGGGGACGTCTTCACCCTGGAGAGCGCCCTGGATTACAGGATAGATGAGATGTTCCGTCTTCTTGGCGACGAGCTCAGGCTCCTGATGCCGAAGTTCGCCTTCAGGAAGATGCTCTGGAAGCAAATCGAGGGGAATGTCGCCCAGCAGCTGGACATGAACGCCGGCAGGATCCGGTCCGATTTCCTGGAGCGCCTCAACAACAGCGCATTCGGATTCATAGAGACCATGGATGCACGGATCGGCAAGGTCGTCCAGAACATCGACCAGGCAGTGACCCGGGGGATGGAGGAGCAGGAGAGACACCGGGGCGAGGTGGCCGCATTCATCAAAGAACACGAGGAGAGCATGGCCGCGCTGGACCGGGCAGGGAGCAGGCTCAGGAAAGGCAGTTCCACAAGATTTAAGAAAGTTTCTCGATGAATGATGAGAGATGACACTGTCGAGAACAGGGCCGATCACCGTCAGCAAAGAGCTTTTCGGAGGAAAGATAGATTTTCTGGTCTATGGTGCATCTCAACATCCGGTTGAAGAAGTGATGAAAGACGTCTACAGGGAGGCTCTGCGTCTGCAGAGGATCTTCAACATCTATGACCCCTGGAGCGAACTCTCCAGGCTCAACCAGGCCAGGAAGGCCAGGGTCTCTGGAGAACTGCTGGATGTGCTGCAGAAGGCACTGCTGTTCAGCAGGAAGACCCGGGGAAGCTATGATGTAACGTTGGGAAGGATCATTCTCCTGCGCAAGAAGGGCGAGAGCGCAGAACAGGGATGCTCCTACGAGGATATCCGAATAGAAGGGGATGAGGTGACGTTGACCCATCCGGACGTCCTCGTCGATCTGGGAAGCATCGCCAAAGGATACATGGTTGACAGGCTGGCAGAGGCGCTGCAGCAGAGGGGAATCACCGCTTTTCTCATCGATGCAAGGGGAGATATCTGCGTGAAGGGCGGACAGGTCCATGTCCTGGGGATACAGCATCCGCGGGAGGAACAGAGCATCTGCTCCATCAGGCTGAAGGACCAGGCTGTCGCGACCTCAGGAGACTATCATCAATATGTGGGAGAGTTCGGGCTGTCTCATATCGTCAACCAGAAGGACGCGACCTCAGTCACCGTGGTGGCACCCACCGCCGAAGAGGCAGATGTGTATGCGACCGCCCTGTTCACCACATCGGATGAAGAGAGGAAGTCTCTCCTTGATGGGCGACCCGACGTGCGGGCGTTGGTGGTCAGAAAAGACAGTACCCTGAGCATGCTCAACGGCTTTGAGGAGATCATCGAAGAGGGAAAGATATGAGGACAAAGCCGGCTGCCGGATGGACAGCATTGTTGCTCATCTCACTGATCCCTGTATTTCTCTGGATGAGATGGGGCCCGGGGACCCGAGAGTTTGTCGACTATGCTTCCATCACCCATAGCCTGGGAGAGCTGTTCGGACTGGTGGCCATGACCATGTTCGCCCTCACCTTCCTCCTTTCAGCGCGGATCTCCTGGATCGAAGATGTCTTCGGCGGGCTGGACAGGGTGTACATGACGCATGGGATCCTGGGAGGGACCGCCTTGATACTCATCCTGGCCCATCCCATCTTCCTGGTGCTGAAGTTTGTCCCGTCTAGGATGGACCAGGCCGCGGCCTATCTTCTTCCCAGTTCCTCCTGGAGCGTCAATCTCGGCATCATCGCCCTGCTCGGCATGGTCGTCTTGCTCTTCATCACGCTCTTCACCAAGATGAGGTATGACCGCTGGAAATTCACCCATGAGTTCATGGGGCTCATGTTCCTCCTCACGGTTCTCCATATCTTCCTTGTGAGAGGGACCATCTCCCAGGATGACATCTTCGCCGGCTATTATGCCTATGCGTCGGTGGTCGCGGCGATCGGCCTGTTCGGATTTTCCTACAGCCTTTTCATCAAGAACAGGCTCTTCAAGAACGCGGTCTATGCGGTCAAGTCGATACGACGGAAGAAAGACATCTTCGAGATCACCATCACCCCTGAACACAAGCCCCTGTCCTACAAGGCAGGACAGTTCATCTTCCTCCGGTTCTACAACGAGCAGATCCCGAAGGAGGCGCATCCCTTCTCCATCGCGTCCGGATCGGATGATCATGACATCGTCGTCGTGGTCAAGGAGCTGGGTGACTACACCAGAAAACTTGTCCATCTCAGGGAAGGGGACAAGGTCTCGGTAGAGGGCCCCTACGGGCGATTCGACCACAAGAGATATGGTCAAGATGAACGAGTATGGATCGCGGGCGGGATCGGCGTCACTCCGTTCCTTGGAATGGCCAGGGACATCACCCTTACAGGGACGCCTTTGGAAGGCAGCATCCTCTTCTTCTATTCGGTGAAGCGACAGGAAGACCTTATCGGAGGCGCGCTCTTCTCAGAGATCGACAGACGGGTGTCCCGGTTCAGCTTCATCCCGTGGATATCACACAGGCAGGGAAGGATGACCGCGCAGACCGTCCGTGATGTCTGCGGAACACTGAAGAAGAAGCAGTTCTTCCTCTGCGGACCGACAGGGTTCAAAGAAGGCATCATCAAAGGGCTTCTGGCAAGCGGGGTGCGGAGAAGCCACATCCATGAGGAGGCGTTCGATTTCAGATGAGATTCAAGAGACTGCGCATTTCAGTGGGCATCGCGCTGATAGTCTTCTTCTTTGTAGTGGGCAACATCATCGTCTCGGGGACCTTGGCCAAAGATGATCGTCTGGTCAGGGAATTGCCCGCCCAGAACGTTGCCGCGATCACCGACCCGAAAGAGCTGCCTGCCCAGAAGATCGTCATCATGAGCAATGCTGCGCTTCCGGAGGAGAATGCAGAGATGAAGGAGACGACAAAGAATGCGAAAGTCGCCCGACCAGCAAAGAAAGCGGTCCAGACGTCTGTTGTGGAACCTGCATCTCCACCTCCTCCACAGACGATCATCCATCACCGTCGACGGACGCGCGCCTCATAGAGCAACACGCAGCGGACAAGGAAGATGCTGACTACGCATCAGCGTAACTTTCTACAGGGCCAATCTGATGGACGTCACCAGAAGAGTGAAAGGACAGCCTTCATCCTTGGGCCAGATCGTGTAAGGTCGACGCGAGAACAGGGAGGAAATCGCTCGCGATGAACCCGAAACCATAGGTCTCCTTGAGCTTGTCCCCGATGGAACCCAGGATGAAGGATGCCGCGGCCGCCAGCAGGAACCGTGCATGGTCTCCATGGTCAGATGCGAGAAGCCCTGCGACGAGTCCGGCAAGGAGGTCGCCGGTGCCGCCGACGGTCATGCCAGGATTCCCGGTGCGGTTCCAGAGCGAGCCCGACGAGGTACGTATCTCGTCTTCATTTCCCTTGATGAGGAGGACGTTGGATCCCAGGAGCGCTTTCACCTGCTCATCCGCCGGATCATGCGAGCATCCGGAATGCTCCAGAAGCGCCCGGAGCTCGTTCTGATGAGGCGTCAGGATGGAGGAGGAGACCTCTCGCAGGGATATCATCTTCAGCGCATCCGCATCGATGACCTTCTCCTTGGCAGGAAAATCCTTCAGGATCATCCGGACCAACGACTGTGTGGCCTTTGCTGTGCCCATGCCGGGTCCCAGAAGCAGCACGTCCGCTTTTTCAAGATAGGGCAACAGAGCAGCATAATGTTCCTGGCCGAGGACCTTGCCCGGAAGCTTGAGGGTGATGATATCTGCATTGAGGGCATTGATGGACCGGGAGACCGTCTCCACCGATGCTACGGTAACGAGGTCGGTGCCTGCCCGGAGGGCTGCGATGGCCGATGCTGCCGCAAGATAGGAAGCTCCGTGGAAATCATCGCTTCCTGCGAGGACCAGCACATGGCCGAAATCGCCCTTATGCGCATGTTTCTTTCTTCTCTGGTCTTTCTGCCGAAGGATGTTATGCACCAGCTGTCGGGTGACCAGGGCCTTCTTGTCATCCCCGCCGATGCCGCCGATGCCGCCGATGAAGGGCGGGATGCCGATGTCTGCGATGATGGTGGAATCCTCGAAGGGAAGGAGCCCTTCTTTCAGGTCATGGAAAGTGATGATCCGGTCTGCATGGACATGAAGAGAGGGGGTCTCCTTCTTGTCCGGATCGACGCCCGAAGGGACATCCAGGGAGACGACCTTGGCCCTGCAGCCGTTGATCGCTTCGATGAGTGAGACGAAGGGCTCTCTCAGCATACCATGGATGCCCATGCCGAGCATGGCATCGATGATGAGGTCATAGTCATCGAGGTCTATCTGGTCCCATGCAGTGACGAGGATGCTCGGTTCGGCCTGGTCGATACGGTTGAAGTGAGAACGGGCCTCGTCGCTCAGCTTCGCCGGGTCGCCGAAGAAGAAGACCGTGACCTTGGAGACCTCCATGAGATGCTCGGCAAGAGCGAGACCGTCTCCGCCGTTGTTCCCGTGATAGCAGACGACCAGGATCCTCCGGTCGGTGAGATCATAGCTGTCCTGCAGGATGATGAACGATTCGAACCCTGCATTATGCATGAGCCGTGCCCTGGAGACGCCATGCTTTTCAGCATAGTCCTCTGCAGCCCTCATCTCGCTCGTCGATATCATGGGTAAATGCCTGCAAAAGCATGTCTGCGCATCAGGAGATGCAGGTTGATGATGCTCAGCAAGAGCACCAGGATGCCCAGGACGGGAAAGGCCGGCCGGTTCTCGATGCTCTTTCGGACGGCAAAGCCGGTGATGGCGCCCAGACCTTCATGTTGAAGAGCCGCAGTGTCCTGAAGCTGGGTCTTCGCCCCTGCCGCATGCAGGAGGCTGTCGAGGATTCTGGTGGAAAGAGGGGCCGGAGCGATACGGGCCTTCACGGTCAGGGATCCGCCTTTGACTCCGTGGACATCTGTCGGGAAGACCGTGCAGGTGATGTTGTCGCCCTCTTTGAAATCCCCGAACCATCCGGAGGATGCTCTGCTCGGCCTGTCGTTCACCTTCCAGAGATAGGTGTAGGAGACCGAAAGGGGCAGTTCATCATCTGCTTCTGCCAGGCAATGGAGCCGCTCGTCGGCATGAGGCTGCGAGGGTTCGAACGAGACATGGGTCAGGGACGGTGCCCGGTTCACCATCGTGAACGTGACAAAAGCTGTTGCCTGGCTGCTCTCTCCGAGGACCGGAGCAGGCATGATGAGAAAGGCCATGACGAGAAGCAGGGGAAGTGACAGGAATAGGACGATGACCTTTGTTTCTCCTGTGGGGATAATGTCCATGGTGGTTCTAGAGCAGCCCTTTCTTCTGAAGATAGGTCCTCGCCTCTCCGACGGTGTAGCAGGAGCCGGTGACGAGGATGATGGTGTCCTTCTTCTGCTCGTTCAGCTCATGGTATGCTCTGCGGAGAGCAGAGGGTATGGTCTTCTCGATGGTATGCTGGATGGATTTTCCTATAAATAGTTTTTCAAGTTCAGAGGGCATGATGGCCCGGATGCTCTGCGGAGCCGTCAATATCACGAGAGAGCTCATGCCCATGAAGGCCCGGATCATGCCCTGATAGTCCTTGTCATCCAGGATGCCTATGACCAGGATGATATTCTTCCCTGAAGAACGGATTTCTCCTGCGAGCGCTTTTGCGCCGGTGAGGTTATGGGCACAGTCGAGGAGGATGTTCGTTCCCTGTTCCATCCTTCCGGGCCATCGCACGTGTTCCAGCCCTTTCCGGACATTCTCCGGAGGGATGCGGAATCCCTGTGTCCGCAACCAGTCGATGGCCCCTATGACCAGCCGGGCATTGTCCTCCTGGAACTTCCCCCTGAGCCCGAGATGGAGATCATGGTGATTTCCGATGGCCAGGGCACCCCCCTTCGGCCGCTGTATCCTTGGAAGGGAGAGCAAGACAGCGCCCTTATCCGCTGCGACACGTCGGATGACCTGTCGTGCCACCCCGAGGGTACCGGTGAGGACCCGCTGGCCAGGCTTGATGATCCCTGCTTTCTCATTGGCGATGGAGGCCAGGTCATGGCCGAGCCAGTCCGTATGTTCAAGGGAGATGTTGGTGATGATGGCCAACATGGCATCGCACATGTTGGTGGCGTCCAGACGACCGCCGAGTCCCACTTCCACGACGGCAAGGTCTACCTTCTGTTCCTTGAAATGGAGCAGGGCCATCACGGTAAGCGCCTCGAAGTAGGTCGCTCCATGCCGCAGGAAAAGAGGTCTCAGGCGGGAGGTGAGTGCTGCGAACGATCGGGAGGTGATTGAGATGGTGTCGATGGAGATGCGTTCTGTCACCGACGAGAGATGGGGCGAGATGTACATCCCTGTCCTGATGCCGGAGTGCGTGAGGACAGAGGTGAGCATCGCGCTGACAGAGCCCTTGCCGTTGGTCCCTGCCACATGGATGATCCGGAATGCCTTCTGCGGATCGCCGAGTTCAGCAAGCATCCGTCGCATCCGGGTGAGACCCAGGGATATCCTCGTAGTTCCCAGGGTCTGCTCGAGAAATCTGACCGCGTCGGTGAAGGTCATGGCGGGAGATGAACCCCTGCGCTTAATAAATCTATCATAAAATGGATCAGGCAGGATGGATCCAACAGAATGGATCCGGCGATCCAGCAGAAGGAAAAGACACGATGACAGGAGAAGAAGGAAAAGAAGGAAAAGAAGAAAGTGAAGAAGAAGGGGAGGGGACAAAGAGAATAAGAAAAGGAACATGAAGAACGAGAAGGAGAATAAGAACATTTAAATAGCTCAGTGACCAGAAAGAAGAGGGGAGAAAGGACCATGGTATCAGAAGAAGAGATGGCTGAGAACCTGCGATTCCGTCTGATGATGATAGAATCCACCAAAGACGACCCGCTGGTCGAGGCACAGATGATCTTCATCATGGAAGAGGAGTACAAGAGATATGACATCCACATACCTGCAAAGATAAGGGCTTTTCTGAAGGCGGAGAAGAACAGGCTCCAGAAGGAAGTCGCTGAGATGATCAAGGACAAGCAGTATGAACGTCACATCACCCAGGATGATAGGATGAGGAACCTTCTGAAGGAGCGTTATAAGCTCAAGAAGCTCGAGGAACAGACCAGGCTCAGTGGGATGACCCGGACGCAGCAGATCTTCGGCGTGGAAGGGACGAAGGGCGCCAGAGACCAAAAAGGCCTGTGATGCCTGATAAAGAAAGTGAACTTATAAACCAGACTGTCCTTTCAGTTCTTGCATGTGGGGATGTTCCCTTTGTCCAGAGCGTATTCTATGGGACAGACAAGAGTACGGTCGCCCTTGACGAGTATGGGGACGAGTCTGATCGATACAGGAGGGCCATAGGCGGCGCTATCATAGGGCACGGAGATGCGACGGGGCTCTGCCTTGCCGATGGCCCGGTCGATGATGTTCTCGTTCACATAGATGTCTGTTGACCCGTCGACGATGAGCTTGAGGCGGTCGATCTCCCGTTGGGCACCGTTCTGGATGGTCATGGTGAGCTTGTCGTCGAGGAGACAGATATGGTCCTGGCCGTCCCGCTGGAACCATGTGAACTTCACCAGCCGGCACTCCTCTTCTGAAATGATCTGGTCCTGGATCTGGGTCTTTCCCCAGTTCATGACCACAGCGCCCAGTGCGACGGCGAAGGCTATCAGGAGCACCGTAGCTATAAGAGGAGACACACCCCGTCTGCTCTTCGATAATCTTGCCATCGTTTGCTCACCGACTTTTCCGGTATTTATATCTTGTCATCGTGTCTTCCCATGTTCAGATCTTGTTCCTGTCATGCGCAAGCAGGATGTACATATAGAGCGGGACGACGATGAGGATGAGGATCATTCCCAGGAGCAGGAAGAGTTTCCGGAAATAGAACGCGTCTGCGTACCAGGCACCAAGAGGGATGAAGAGGAGGAGAGGCAGGGAGGAAAGCAGGCCAGAGAGCCGGAAGAAGGATGCCCGCTCTTTCAGGGGGACGATCTCGACGGCCAGGATGCTCCGTGCTATGCCGACGATGGAAGAACCGACCACGCCGAGGATGGTGGCCATGGCGACAGAGAGCAGGTTGGGGTTATAGAAATAGGTGAGCGGCATGATGGCCATGAGGATGGTCCCGAACACGAGCAGGGGGAACTTGCCGTATTCTTTGGCATTGGACTGGGTGATGAAGTTTCCGGCAAAGGTTCCGAGCAGGGCAAAGACAAAGATGAGAGCGACATTCATGAACGGGCCGAAGCCTGTATTTCCCAGGGCTTCCCAGATGAAGATGCCGTAATAGGAATAGCCGAGCACCTGGATGAAGCTGGTGATGCTCCCGGTGAGGAGCAGGATGATGATCGCCTTGTCTGAGAAGAAGGGCCCGATGTCCTTGAAGAGATCCAGGAGGAAACCGAAGAGAGAGATGCGTATCCCTGACTCCAGGTCTTTTCGGGGCAGCTCTCTTGTCCGAAGGAAAGCGAGCAGTGCGATGACAAGGCTGAAGAAGATGATGATGAACAGCAGGAGATAACCGTCGACCACCTGGTCCAGCAGAAGACCGCCTATGACCAGGGCGACCCCTGCGATAAACAGGCCCAGGGTAGCGTGCCGCTGGAGAAAGGGGGTCTTATGGGTTCCCAGCGTCCGGGTCAGGAACTCATCGTAGGTGCTGCCATGGATCTCTCCGAAGATGCCTCCCAGGATGACCGATACTGCGAACAATGCCACATCATGGAGGGCGATGGACGCGCCGAAGGCCAGGAAGGCCAGGGCATTGAACATTCCGGAGACGACCATCCGGGTCTTGAGACGCTTCACGTAATGGAAGGACTCGTCGAGATAAGAATTGATGAAGGGATGGAAGAACACCTTGAGCCCGTTGAGTATCCCGATGAGGAAGAGGGATGCTCCTGTCTGGAAGAGCAGGATGTTGATGAACTGTTGAGAGCCCAGACCGAAAGCCAGCCGGTCGAAGATCTCTTTCAGGGTCAGGCCCCGGGTCTTCGCTCTCAGGGCGTTCCGCTGCTGCATCCTGACAGCAGAGGCCTGGGACCGGGAAAGAGCCAGCGTGACATCCTCTTCGAGATATCCTTTGGCAAGAAGGTCTGCCCGTATGGACTCCTCCCTTTCACCTAAGGTCAACCTCTTTTTTATATCGCCTACAAGATCAGGCATGGAGGGGTGACAGAGATTGATTCTTATAAACCTTTCTTTTTATAGGTGGATATATGTCGCCAGGCAGTCCTCAAAATGGACAAACGCGTTTTTACCACTGAATTAGGCGAAAATCTTAAATAAGGTGCCTGCGCGTGATGGACCATGGCCAGATTAGGTTCTGTTCTCAAGAAACTCTCAGGGAAGAAGACAGGAAAGCTGGAGAAACGCTGGGATTTTACAGTGGGTGAACCTTTGATATCTGCACCCTTTGTCGGGAAGGACTATGACGGCAACTATGTCATCATCTTTGCGACCACCCGCGGCAAGGTCTATGTGCTCTCCACGGACAAGAAAGTGCGCTGGACATTCGAGATAGAGGAGACGCTCGATGAGATCCAGATGCTCTTTGCGGACAAGGAGCGCAGCAAGACCGTCTCGACCATCCCTCTCTTTGAGGATATCGACGGCGATCAGCGGAAGGAGATCGTGGTCGGTTCAGAGAACGGCAAGCTCTATGTCATCGACCATGAAGGCAAGCTCAAATGGGAGTTCCAGACCAAAGGGACCATCCGCTCGACCCCCATCCTCTATGATGCGGGTTCTCCGCATGGAAAGATCCTGCTTTTCGGATCGTCTGACCATCTGCTCTATGCATTGGACGGCAAAGGAAAGAACATCTGGACGTTCATGGCAGAGTCAGGCATCGAATCTTCTCCATCTGTCCTGCTGAAAGGCGGCAGGGATGACCAGATCGTCTTCGGCGACAACAAGGGGTATGTCTATGGCATCTCACCCCTGGGACGGCTCCTTTGGAAATTCAAGACAGGAGGTCAGATCAGGGCAAAACCGATCATCACAGAGCTCATCTCGAACCCTGAGCACCGGCAGACCATCCTCATCGGCAGCTATGACAAGAACTTCTACGCGCTTGATGAACAGGGGAACCCGATCTGGCATTTCTCGAGCGAAGGTTCCATCAGGAGTACGGCTGCTGTGGAGGATATCAACCAGGACGGAAGGAAAGAGATCGTCTTCGGATCCAACGACAACCGGGTCTATGCGCTCAACGACCGGGGCGAGAAGCTCTGGAGCTATGAGACCGATTTCTGGGTAGTGGACAGGCCTCTCATCGTCGACCTCGACAATGACAAGAAGTTCGAGATCATCGTCGGCAGCTATGACGCATCGCTCTACGTGCTGGATTCACAGGGAGAATTCATGCTCAACTACATCCCCGGCGTCTCTGCTGTCGCCATGCAATCAGGAAGCTATAGCGACCAGATCACCACAGACCCAGGACACTATACCGGAAAGAAGCTTTGGGAATACAAGCTTGATTCTCTGATCGTGGGGACCGGCTTCGAACAGGACAACCATGAGATCGTGGTCAGCACCAGAGACGGCAAGGTAAGTGTCTTTGTCCACCGGGAATGAGGGATGGACGATCCAAGAAAAGAAAAAAAACGAAGGTGAATGATAATGGCCCTTGACTACCCAACCATTGAACGCGTTCCCACCTATGTCGAATCCCTCGACGCCAATCTGCAGGGAGGCATCCCCAAAGGGAACATCACGCTCATATCCGGCTCTGCGGGGACCATGAAATCCAGTCTCTGCTTCAACATCCTCTACAACGAATCCCTCGCAGGGAAGAATTCGCTCTATATCTCGCTGGAGCAGTCATCACGATCGCTCCTTGCGCATATCAATAATCTGGGCTATGACCTGAGCAAGGTAAACATCGTGCTCATCAACGACATCGCAAAACTCACCCAGAAGATGTCTGAGATGAAGCAATCGGGAAACCTGGTGATTGCCGATGTTGCAGCCATCCGCAAACAGGTCAAAGGCATGGAGATGGGCCCATCGGCAGACTGGCTCAACGTCATCAAGAACATCATCTCCAGGATGAAAGAAGCCAACACGCTGGACCATTTCGTGCTGGACTCCATGTCTGCGCTCTATGTGCTGACCCATTTCGAGCATCCGAGAGCCGCGCTCTTCCACATCTTCGAGTTCCTGCGCGATTCAGGCATCACCTCGTTCCTCATCTCAGAGATGCCCCTGGACCGGTCGAAGTATTCCCAGTTCGAGGTGGAGGACTACCTTGCCGACGGCATCATCCTCCTGGAACTCACCGAACGGCAGCGCAAGGTCACGAGGGAGCTTTCGGTGGTCAAGATGCGCGCGACCAACTGCAACAACGACGTATGGACCCTGGAGTTCAAGAACGGCAAGTTCAAGGTGCTCTATGGGGGACAGCCACCGCTGCTTTAGACTTTAGAAGGGCTGCCGTTGATGGGACCGGGCCTGCCCATGGATAAAAGGCATGAACGGTGCTGGGCAAAACATTTTTATGTACTGCCCCTGTTTCTGCACTGAAACCGCTAAAACGATGAGACTCACGCTCTTCTACGACCAGACCGCTGAACAGAACGCTTCTGCCTATTTCGAGAAGGCCAAGAAGATGAAGAAGAAAGTAAAGGGGGCGGAAGAGGCCATCCTGAAGCTTCAGAAGCGGCTCGCCGAGAAGGAGGCGAGATTCCGGTCAGTGCTCGCCGAGAAGCAGGAGGTCAAGAAGACACGGAAGAAAGAGTGGTATGAGAAATACCGATGGTTCTTCACGTCAGAAGGTTTTCTGGTCATCGGCGGACGGGATGCCACCTCCAATGACATCATCGTCAAGAAGCACGTCGAGAAGGATGACCTCGTCTTCCATACCGACATGGCAGGGTCGCCGTTCTTTGTCATCAAGACAGGGGGAAAGCAGCCCAAAGAGCCGAGCATCCGGGAAGCAGCGGATGCCACCGCATCATTCTCGAGGGGATGGACCAAGGGGCTGACCACCCTGGCAACATTCTGGGTGAAGCCGGAGCAGGTCTCCAAGACCCCGAATCCCGGAGAGTTCCTGCCCAGAGGGGCCTTCATGATCAGGGGCAAGACCAATTATGTGGACGTGAAGATGGAGATCGCCATCGGCGTGGCAGACGGCAGGGTGGTGTCCGGACCGCTGTCTGCAGTGAAGGCGCAGACAGAAGACTACCTTCTTCTCCATCAGGGAGAGATGAAGAAGAGCGATGCAGCGAAACAGGTCGCCAGAAGGTTCAAGGCAGACCTGGATGAGGTCATGCATATGATGCCGCCGGGGAACTGCTCGATCAGCCCCCGGGACTAAGCCAGTCTATGAAGCGAAACCTATAAAACCGTTCCACATTCTCAAAGACGCATGGAGAAGGCCATGAATGCGGTCGACGCTGACCAGATCGTCGCGGTCAGCAGCATGGGCGATGAAGAGCTGTCGCGGTTCCTGAAAGACCGGGTCATCTCACTGACGCTGGAAGAGGTCAGGAGCCTGCCGTCGAAGCTCGGACGCGATCCCACCCTGACCGAACTGCACATCTTCAACATCCAGTGGAGCGAGCATTCTTCGTATAAGTCCTCCAAGAAATGGCTCAAGCTGCTTCCCACAGAAGGGAGCCAGGTCATCCTCGGCCCGGTCGAGGATTCGGGCATCGTGCGCCTGGGAGCGCATCGGGGCGAGACCTACGGCATCATCATCTCCCACGAGTCCCATAACCATCCGAGCCAGGTTGTCCCCTATGAGGGCGCTGCCACAGGCATCGGCGGCATCGTGCGGGATGTGCTCTGCATGGGCGGCGAGGTGATAGCCAGCGCAGACCCGCTCCGCTTCGGAGATCCCACAGGAAAGAACAGGGACCGGTCGACCTATGTGGCCAGTTCGGTCGTGGAGGGCATAGCGGGCTATGGGAATCCTCTGGGCGTGCCGGTCATCGCCGGAGATGTCTACTTCAACGGCTCCTTCGACGAGAACTGCCTGGTCAACGTGGTCTGCATGGGCCTCGTAAAGGAAAAGGACATCATCCACTCCTATGCACCGGAAGGTGCAGACGGCCATGACCTCATAGTGGTGGGAAAGGCGACCGACGCCTCCGGATTTGGAGGGGCCGCCTTCGCTTCGCTCGTCCTCGACGAGAAAGAGGAGGACAGCAACAAAGGGGCTGTCCAGGTGCCCGACCCCTTCCTGAAGAACATCCTCATCAGGGCGAGCCGGCAGGTCTTCCGGGAGCTCAGGGAACAGCATATCACGGCAGGGTTCAAGGACATGGGCGCAGGAGGCATCATGTGCGCCACGTCAGAGATGGCGTCCGATGCCGGCTTCGGCGTCGACATCGACCTGGACAGGATCCATGTCGCCATGGACGGGCTCACACCTCATGTCATCGCGGCCGCCGAGACCCAGGAACGGTTCTGCTGGATAGTCCCGAAGAGCTTCAGCCCGCGTCTGCTGCAGATCTACAACGATGAGTTCCAATTGCCGCTGGTGGCCAAGGGGGCGAAGGCCTCGGTGGTCGGCACGGTCACCAAGGAGAGACAGTACCGCCTTTCTCATAAAGGGAAGGTCGTCTGCAACCCGCCCATCGACGAGGTCACCAAAGGGGTGAGCTACGAGCGTCCTTTCAGGGAACGCGGCAGACAGGCAGGAAAGGCTGTCCTGGACAGCAGGATATCACTATCTGAACCTGCGGATTGCCGGTCAGTCCTCCTGCAGCTTCTCGGCCATCCGAACATCTGCTCCCGTGAAAAGATCTATAAGCATTATGATACCGAGGTCCAGGGCAATGCGGTCATCACGCCGGGCCAGGCCGACGCAGGGGTCATCGCCCCGTTGAGAGGATCCTCCTTCGGCATCGCCCTGAGCGTGGACTCTGTTCCGAGATACAACCGCATCGACCCTTTCCAGGGTGCTGTGCTCGCAGTCCATGAGGCCATGAGAAACGTCGCCTGCGTAGGTGCGGTGCCGACGGCATTGACCGACTGCCTGAACTACGGCAATCCAGAGATTCCAGAGGCCTTCGGGGATTTTGTCCTGGGAGTCAAGGGCATAGCCGAGGCGGCGAGAAACCTCTATTATTATCCTGAAGAGAAGAAGAAGAGCCCGGTCCCCATCGTCTCGGGGAACGTGTCCTTCTACAACATGTCTGCAAAGGGTTCCTCTGTCGACCCGTCTCCCATCATATCCTGTGTCGGGGTGATGAAGGACTATGCGAAGGCTGTGACCTCATCATTGAAGGGCACCGGCTCTACGCTCGTCCTGCTCGGCAGGGTGAAGGATGAGTTGGGCGGATCTGCCTATCTCGAGCTCAGGGAACAGGCAGAGAAGACTGACGGGACCGAGAGAGCAGGAGAGCGCCTCCCGCAGATGGAATATGGCGAGGAACGGAACAAGATCTATGGCCTCCTGGAGGCCATCGACCAGGGGACGGTCGCGGCCGCCCATGATGTGAGCGACGGCGGCCTCGGTGTCACGCTCGCCGAGATGGCCATCCAGGGCGGGAGAGGCATCGATGTCGATCTCGCTTTCACCGGGCTCCGGCCGGACCGTGCATTGTTCGGGGAGACGCCCTGCATCGTCGTCGAGATACGGCAGGGGAAGGAAGAGGCCTTCGCAGCCATCATGGAGAAGAGAGACGTCCAGGTCTTCAACCTGGGCAGGACCACGAAGGAAGGGTTCATCGTCAGGGACGAGGACCGGAAGGTCATCGAGGCGACCGTCGACGAGATGGAAGATGCCTGGAAGAACGGACTGGGAGGCATCTTCTGATGGACGCGGCAGACAGGACAGGGAAGAACAGGGCTGCCGATGAAGCGGGCGGCAGGAGAGAAGGCAGGAAGGCCAGGATAGCGGTCATCTATTTCCCCGGCAACAACTGCGAAGAGGAGACCATGGTGGCCATCAGGACCGCGGGCATGGAACCGAGCCTCTTCCGCTGGAATGAGGATCCAGAGACTCTTGAGAAGTTCGACGGCTATGTCCTGCCGGGAGGCTGGGCCTATGAAGACAGGGTGAGGGCAGGCGCCATCGCAGCGAAAGAGCCCATCGTCGAACAGATCAGGAAGGAGGCGGCGAAGGGCAAGCCGGTCCTGGGCATATGCAACGGCTTCCAGGTGCTTGCCGAGTCAGGGATGCTTCCGGGTCTCGGAACGGCAGGGAAGGGAACGGCCCAGGGAACCCATCGGGCATCGTTCGCCCTCGCACCGAACAGGAATCCTTTCATCTGCGGATATTACTGCACATGGATCAGGGTGAAGGTGTCTGCCGGGAAGAGGAATGCATTCAACCGGTTTCTCAAGGAAGGGCAGGTCATCAGGATGCCCATAGCCCACGGAGAGGGCAGGTTAGTGTCGAAGGATCATACGCTTGCAGCCAGGCTGGTGGAGAAGGGGCAGGTCATGTTCAGGTATTGTGATGTCAAGGGGAACATCTCAGAGGATTTCCCGGTCAATCCCAACGGGGCAGAGCAGAACATCGCCGCCATATGCAACAGCGAAGGTAATGTCATGGGCATGATGCCCCACCCCGAGAGAGCCAACTTCATGCGGCAGCTGCCGGGGATGCAGGAAGGCTGGGAAGAGGCAGAGGCAGCAGGACCAGGCCGGCCTATCTTCGGGTCCATGCGGGAATATATCGAGGAAAGGCAGGGTGCAGAAGGAAACCCGGGAGAAGGACCATGAAAAAGATCACGCTTGCGGTCGGGCTCAGGATACCGGACAACACCGCCTTCAGCGCGTTGACGACCCTGAGACGGCTGGGCCATGACGAGCTCATCGACCTCAGGAGGATGGACTACTATGAATTCGAGGTCGATGAGGAAGACACGGAGGACACCTTTGCATCACGGATCGTCAAGACAGACATCATCGTAAATGCAAACAAGCACCATGCCCATCTCGCCCCTGTCTTCAGGGAAGGGGTCACGTTCATCGTCTTTGACAGGGAACAAGAAGGAGGCCTCTTACATACGTTAAGGGACCGCCTAGGATTCGGGCAGCTGACAAGTGTCAGGAAAGGGACGCTCTGGCAATTCTTCGCCCAGGGGGACGCAGAACCCATAGGCATGGCAGAGAAAGCCATCCTGGAGCTGCTCTACACGCCCCATTATCAGGAATATGTCCGGCTCGTCTGAACGGCAGAACTGTCCTGGAAAGGGCAGACACCGTCGCTCTTCTGTTGGGTTTTTGGGTTGGTTGATCGGGGTCGATGATGGATGACCGTCAACGCTTCATCGAGGAAAATCCGCTCTGGAGGATACCAGAGACCATCGAGACTACCATCTTCAGGCATCCTGACAAGACGCTCGAACGTATCATACCGCAGCTGGAGGCAGAGCTCGCGTTTCTGGGGAAGCATCGAACAGAGTATGGTCACCTCCTTGTCCGTCGGAAACAGGACCTCCGGGATGCAGAGGCCTTCCTCGCGTTCCTTGCTGCAGAATATCCTGGAGGCTACCCTCTGCATCTGCACGATGAAGATGATGCCTATTTCCCTTTCTTGGTCCGCTTTCCCAGCACACCTTCAGCAGGGCAGCTGAAGAGATATGACCTGGACCTCAGGGAGAACAGCTGGAAAGACCAGAGAAAGCCCTACAGTTCAGGAAGCAGGCTCCATGATTATGTGACCATGTATCTCAACAACATCCGCAGAGGTGTCTTCACGGCCTACCCATTCCAGAACGTTCTTTTACAGCACCGAAATGACGGGCGGTCGGATCCCGGCTGTAGGATTCGCAGGCCCTGATGAGGTCCTCCTTCGTGAGGGTTATGCCTTTCTCCTGGAGGAGACGACCGATCTTCCTGCTCATGAGATACTGGGCGAACTGGGTCACGTTCCTCGGTCGCAATGATCTTTTCGCACGCTCGAAGTCTATGAGGACAGGGTCGTGTTCTCTTGTCACCAGGATATGCTTGAAGGGATTGGTCATCTCAAGCTTGTTGATATGCAGCAGGTCCATCGTCCGGCATTGGTCGTAAACAGCAGCGAGGACCCGGATGATGTGCTTACGGTCAGCACGTGCCAGATATGCCTCGATGGGCTCCCCTTCGACGAAGAGGTAGACCAGCTGAAGTTCGTCTGACGCGAGCAACCTGGGACCGATCTTGTGGCTGTTCAGCAGGACGAGCATGTTCCCTTCGTGCCGGATGCGGTGTATTGCGGTGGAACGGGGATTCTTCTCTTTGATGGCGACCTTTTTCCCTTTCCAGGTGGCGGTGGAGATGATGCCTCGTTTCCCCCTGGCAAACACCGCCTTGTCTTTGCATTCAATCATGATGGACTCCGACTTCATAGACATAAAGTGTCTCAAAATCGATGTGTTTCTCGGCGATGATGGAGAAGATGAATCCGTTTTCCTGCAGCGCGAGTTCCACCCGGCGTTTTCCGGTGAGGCTGCTGATGAGGAGAAGGATCATGCCGTCTTTTCTCAGATGGGCCTTTGCCTGGCCGATGAAGCGGACAGCCACCTCATAGCCGTTCGGACCGCCATCAAGGGATGTCTCCTTCACCCGTGGGTCATCGGGAAGGTAAGGAGGATTGAAGACGATGGTGTCAAAGGTCTTCTGGATGCGTTCAAAGAGATCAGAGACCGCGAAAGAGGCGCGCGTGTCATGGACAGCTTCCTTCAATCGGTCGATGGCTTCCTGGTCGATGTCGCTGAACAGGACGCTGCTTACCCTGTTCTGGGAGAGGGCTGCGCGTCCCTGGATGCCTGAACCCGTCCCCATGTCAAGCACATCGCCGCGGGCAAGCCTCCTGACCTGGAGCTCCATAAGATAGGAGTCCTCCCGTGGTTCATAGACCATAATGCCTGTTTTGTGAAAAACCTTTAAATAGCTATGGTTCTTCATGGTGTGTGTGTTGAGGCTGAGGGAGGTGTTGATGGAGAAACCGCTCCGTGATGATGAAGATTCTTTCCGGAAGTTCATCAGGAATCTGCCGGATGATGAGAGATGTCCTTTCATGTCAGGCCTTGACCTAGACTTATGTTCTGACCTGCGTTATGAATGCCCGTTCAGAGGAGACGATACCTACTCATTGAAGAGCGGCATGACCAAAGAGTGCAAACGTCCGAGGATACTCAGGCTGAGGAAGATACTCGGCAGATAATGCCCTTATTATCCGCTGTTACGGCCGAAATGCTCGTCCACCTTCTTGAGATAGAGTTTGATGCGTTCGGTGATGGATGAGAGCAGATAGGTCTCGACCTTCTCCTCGAAAAGGTTTGAAAGGGATTCTCCTTCCAGTATCCTGTACCTTGCTGCGACCTTCTCGACTAGGAACGCTTCTCTGAGACGTTTGAGCTGTCGCCTGATGTTGGATCCGGTGATGCCGACCAGAGAAAGGCCTGTCTCCTTCCGTCGCTCCTCGACCCGCTGCCTGATCTTCTCAGAGGTCAAGGGATCCTGTTCCTCGAGAAGCACGAGGAAGAGGTCGACGATGACATCGCGGGAATCTCCCGGCTGGAGCAGGCCCAAGGAAAGGAGGAGTTTCTTGACCAGTTCTCTGCCTTGAAGCGTATGGGGCTTCTCGTATTTCCTGAGGGTCAGTTCAGCGAGGGGGGTATCAAGATGGACTTTTTTCACCATAGGCATTGCTAGAAAATTTTGATTATTTAATGCTTTTGTCTAATCCTAAGCTACAGGGCAGTCAAAGGCACATCGATTATTTATACATGCTACAGGACAAATAAACATATCGCACATTGCTCCGCGATAACCATTGCAATTCTTCTGGTCATGATAGAATCCAAGATATTCGTTGTTGATTGGAACGGGTTTACAATCACCGCAATCTAAAGTGATATAGGTGCAGTCATCATCTGTCTGACAGGAATTATGCTCGATAGATATCTCAATTTCTGGCGAGCTAAAGTTCCAACGGATGAAAAGAATCGCAACGATGACGGCAGCAAGAATAATAAGGACCATCCTAAGGGTTTTCATGAAAATAAAGTTAGAAAGGACGTATTTAATGCTTTTGCTGAATGGCTTTCCATCTCGGGCAGGAGACTTCATGGTCGTTGACCAGGCCGACGGCCTGCAGGTAGGCGTAGATGATGGTGGAACCGACGAAGGAGAAGCCTCGTCTCTTGAGATCCTTACTGATCTTGTCGGATAATGCTGTCTTGGCCGGCAAATCCCCATGAGATTTGAATGTGTTGACGATCTGCTTGTTGTTGACAAAGCCCCAAAGGTATCTGTCGAATGAACCAAACTCTTTCTGCACAGCAAGGAAGGCATTTGCATTATCAATTGCGGATCGGATCTTCAATCGGTTTCGGATGATGCCAGTATCCTGCATCAACCTATCAAGATCTTTTTTGGTAAAATTTGCGACTTTCTTGACATCCCAATTGGCAAAGGCTTTCCGGTAGGTGTCCCTGCGTCCGAGGATGGTCGCCCAGGACAGGCCGGCCTGCGCTCCTTCCAGGATTAGGAACTCGAACA
>JAADFO010000027.1 GCA_013152815.1 Nanobdellati archaeon | reverse complement strand
TTGGCATAGTTGAGGTTCTTCATGAGGCCGCGGCGCATGAGGTCTATCTCCACATTGATTCCTTGACGACGGAGCTCCTTCGCGACCTTCAGGGATGCATCATAGAAATCCTTCCCGACCGGGATGATGAACAGCTGCGAGACCGTCTTCTTCGCGTTGTCCGCTTCTGCCGAGTCGGTGATGACCTCAAGGCCGAATGAGATGCCGACGGCAGGATATGCTTTCTTCGCGTCGAGATAGTCGCTTATCATGCGATCGTACCTGCCGCCGCCGGCCACCGCAGAGGTGATCTTCGCATCTTTGAGGAACGCTTCGAAGACCGTGCCGGTATAGTAGGACAACCCGCGTGAGAGCGAGGGGTCGAAGACGACAGCATCGTTCCTGCCGAGCAGTTTGAAAAGCGCCTGCAGCTCTGCGACGCCCTCTTTCCCTTCGTCGTCACTGATGTTCTTGGCAAACCAGGACAGGTCCTGTTCGAAGTAGCCCAGGATCTTCTGGATGGTCTCTTCGGAGAATCCTTTCCCGGAAAGCTCTTTCGCGACACCGTCCTTCCCTATCTTGGCAAGCTTGTCGAGCGAGAGGATGGCTGCGTCATGGTTCTCTGTCATTCCCGCGTCAGTCAGGATGCCGTTGAGGAGTTTCCTGTTGTTGACCTTGATGACAGCAGGCATGGAGAGCTTCAGGAACACATCGGTTGCGATGGTGAGCAGTTCTGCCTCTGCTTCCATGCCTTTGCAGCCGATGATGTCCACGTCGCACTGCCAGAACTCCCGGTACCGTCCCAGCTTGATGGGACCATCGCGGAAGACACGTCCGATCTGGTAGCGCTTGAAGGGCATCTTGAGATTGGGGTTCATGCCGACGAACCGGCTCAGAGGGACGGTGAGGTCGAATCGCAATCCCAATTCCCTCTTCCCCTGGTCTGTAAGCTTGAAGGTCTCCTTGAGTATCTCCTCTCCGCCGCCGTATTTTGCCGAGAGGATGTCGAAGCGTTCGATGATAGGGGTCTCAAGCGGGTTGAAGCCGTAGCTTTCAAAGACGCCTCGGAGTACATCGATGATGGCCTGCCTGCGGATCTTCAATGGGGGAGGGATGTCCCGCACGCCTCTCGCGTTCTGGAGTTTCATGATACCTCTCCTTAACAGGGATTCATTTAAAAGGGTTTTGCTTGGGCTTCGACAAAAACAGCAGGAGAGCAGACAGCACGAGAAGAAGGGGCTGCAACAATTGTCATCCTCAGAGCAGATCGAGAATCTGATCTGCCTTTTCAAGCACGGTCTCTGCGCCGTTCTTCATGAAAAGTTCTGTCAGTGCGTCAGGATCAGGGCATGCAGGAGGAATGACACCGACAGCAACGATGCTGTTTCCTATGATCTCGTTCGCCGCCTTTGCTGCGAGCATGTCGTCCTGGGCATTGTCTCCGAGGTAATAGGCGGTCTCGAAGCCCATCAGCTCATGCAGCCTGAGCAGACCTTCTGGCGAGGGTTTCCCTTCTTTGACATCGTTCCGGGTGATGATGGCCGAGAAGAGATCGGTGATACCCAGCCGGTCAAGGGCATACAATGCCTGGTCTCTTGGCCGTCCGGTAAAGATGGCGAGGGGATGGTCTGCTCTTAATCGCTCCAGGACAGCCTTTTCCGCAAGAAGCGGCTCATCATCGATGAGACCCGGGAAGGCGCGCTTCGGCCGGGAACCATAGAACCTGGTGAAGAGCCGGACTCCCAGGTAACGTTCCTCGAAGAGGTGTTTCAGAGAGGTCCCATCAGCCACATCGCCGACAGGGACAGCCACGCCGAGAGCATCGGAAGCCAGCCGTGCCGCGACCTTCCAGTCATCGTTGTGGCCGGGCAGGTTCTTGATACGCTGGATGTCCTGAGGGGAGAACTGAGCCTTCTTTCCCCGAAGACGACAGTATTCCTTCGCCGACCCGATGATGGCCTGGTTCAACGACCGGCTTATATCGACCAGGACGCCGTCCATGTCGAAGATGATTGCGGTCGTCATGCCGAGCACGTCTCAGCAGAGGTATAAATGGTTTATGGTGGACAAGGCCCTGTAGAAAGTTACGCTGACGCGTGGCCGGCATCGGACTCGGCCACCGATGAATACGCCTCTTCTGCCGTTCCGGCCCCGTAGGGGCCGACCCCCGGAACTCTCTGCTGCACACTCATAGGACGCCTCGCGGTGGGATGCCGGCCCTACTTTCTACAGAGCAGGTGGACAACCATGGAGAAAGGCCGAAGGTCCCGGTTTGTCGGAAGTGTTGGACCATGGAAATGCATAAGAAATAAGGTCGGTTCTCTTACCGGTAAGATGGAGAGGCATGCATCAGGCGGATTCCTTGAAAAGATGATCTCTTCTTTGAAACGTTTCTATGAGACAAAGGGAAAACAGGTGCTCTGGGAGATCCCGCTCATCAGATTCATCCCGTTCTATATGATGGAAAGACAGCAGGAGAAGGATTGGGAAAAACTCAACGAATATATCTCCTTCCTGGACGAACTATCGACACCTGACCTCATCAGATACCAGACGAGCATAGGGTTGTTGGGGAAGATGGTGCCGGTGAACAGGAAGAAGGCCCTCGATGAATTCATCGCTTATACCGATAAGACCGTGGAGACCGATAAGATGGCCATCATCAACGAATGGATCAGGATAGTGGACAGCCATGACGACAAGCCATACCTGAACATCCTGAAGAGCAAGATTTCTTAAAGCAGGAAGTAGAGCATCACCGGAAGGAGAAGGCAGCCCATGCCGTGTATCCTTGCCGTCTTGACGATGGCGGGGATGATGCCGATGCAGGTTGACGTAAGAAGCACCAGCAGGCCGATTGGCCCGGAGAGGAGCAGGGTGAGGACGCCGATGAAGAGGACGACCAAAAGGACGAGACGGGGATAGTTGAGGGAAGAGATATGCCTTGCGACGAACCTGCTCAGGCCCAGTCCAAGGATGAGAGACAAGAACCCTGCCACGATGGCAACGGCCAGGAACATCATGATGAGGGAGGGTTCGGCGCTGCCCAGCAATTCTTTGACAGCGACGATGGACCCGTTCCTCGCCTTGCCGATGACCAGATAGGTTGCGAGGGAAAGCACGAAATTGACCGTGGAGATGCTTCCGAGCAGGACCATGAAGCCATAGTCTCCCAGCTTTCTTGTCAGCTGCATCCCGATGACAGCAGCCGTCGCTGCACCCAGGCCGGGGAGCATCGCTGTCAGGAATCCTGAGAACTGGCCTGAAAGAGATGCCTTGCCGATGAGCCAGGGCCTTATCTCTGTCGTGTCCATGATCTTCTGAGGGGGTATGCCTGTCTTCCCGCGCAGGCTGATGAGCAGGGTGGAGACGCCGAACAGTCCGGAAAGCAGAGGGAACAATGGCTGCTCGATGATCTCGAAGTTGAGGAGCAGATACCCCAATGCGCCGGAGATAAAGAAGATATAGACGGCCCAGCCTTTCTTGGACTCGCGAAGTATCATGCCGATGACGACGAGGAGGAGGAGCCAGCCTATATGGCCGGAGATGATGTTGTAGGCCTTCTCGACGATGAAGAGGAATACGGGAAAGAGGGTCACCGACAGGAACAGGCCTGCAAAGGAGCCCAGGAGCGTCAGTTTCACTGCCATGAACCCGTTCCCTCTCATCAGGTAGCGGTGGCCGGGCAATACTCCCAAGGCAGTGTCTGCCTCAGGCGCTCCCAGGAAGACGGACGGGATGGTATCTAAGAAGGTATGCACAACAGACATGGCGATGATGAAGCAGCCCAATGCCAGCGGAGAGAACCACTGCAGAAGGAACGGAGAGGACGTCACCAAAAGCACGCTCACCAGGTTGATGTGGATGCCGGGGATGAGGCCTGTGATGATGCCGGAAGTCACCCCGATGACGATTGCAAGCAATATTTCCCAGAACATACAGAAAAGCATGATAGGATTTTCTTCTTATGCTTTGCCTGTCTATCGTCGATACTCATCCGAAAGAATTGAAATGTCTTTATGTTTTTTCGGAAACATTTTTTAATGCGGAGAACCTTCTTTCAACAAAGCTCGGGAAATCATTAAACATCAGCACCCTCTAACTCAGACCCAGGCTTTCCTTTATTGCCTCGTCGACAAGACCCATCGTGTATCGATCCAACATACGGATCTCTTTCTTGATTCTAGAGTTGTCAATCGCTCTTATCTGGTTAAGCATGATGGTTGATTTCATTTTGAGACCAGAGGCCTTCGATGAGATGGTGACATTGGTCGGGTATTGCTTACTGAAGACTTTTGAGGTTATCGGTGCTATGATGGTTATCGGGCTGAATCGGTTGCCTGTATCGTTTTGAATGACCAATGCCGGTCGTGTCTTTCCTTGTTCAGCCCCAATGACCGGATCGAGACCGACCAGGATGATCTGTCCACGTCGTACTCTCATCAATCCCAGCCCGGTTCAGCAGCAGACCATTCCCTGTTCATTCTTGCGGTCTCTTCAGCCATCTCAAGGTATCCTTCTTTCAGTAGTCTTTCTTTGTCTTGTTCCATCTTCGCAAATGATGTCATAAGCCTGATGATGACCTCTTCGTAGGTCTCCCTGCTGCTGGTCTTCTGTCTCTCGAGCTGTTGTTTTACCTGTTCACTGAGCTGGATAGTGGTCACCATATACGACTATAGTTCAACTATAGTTCTTAAAGGTTTCTAAAAGATGATGAAGAGAACGTTCTTTATCACTTTTTCTGAAGCGATGATAGAAGGATTACGACGAGGAGAGAAGAGATTCCGGTCCACCCGAAAAGCGAGAGATACGGTCCCGCATCTGCGCAAATACAGAGAAGGACATCACTTCCTGCAGGCCAGACGTCTGATGAACACGACAGAACTCAGGACGATGGTGCCGAAGAGGATGAAGAATGCAGTAAACCCCTGTACCTTGATGAGCCAGCCGCTGAAGAGAGGGAACAGGGCAGGGACGATGTTGCCCACGCCGGCAAGGCCGGTGTACATAGCACGGTTCCTGGTGTTGGAGATCTCCAGGAGGACACCGTTCATGGAGACCGTATAGATGGCGAAGAGCAGGCCTCCCAGCAGGAAAGCCAGCATGAAGAGAAGATAGCTATCCCCTGCGAAGAAGACCACCAGAGGGATGGCAAGGGCGATACCCACGCTGGCATAGAGTGTCTTGGAATAGGTGAAGTGCCGAGAGAGAAAGAACAGGAAGACCCCCATGCTGATCACTCCGATGACCTTCAGCAGCAGCAGGTTTCCTACGCCAGAGGATACCAGGCTGAAATGCGCTTTCCCATAGAGGACGAGGAAGGGCAGGATGCTGATGGAGATGCCCAACGTGCTGAGGAGCAGGAGATAATTGCGCAATCGGATGTCGTTCTGGAGCGAGTTCCTGATGAAGACGATGAATCCCCTGAGGTCTCGGACATAGTGACTTTTGCTGCCGATCTCTTTTATCCGCCAGAACCCGACGGTGGCGATCAGGAGGAAGCCGGCTGCGCAGAGGAACAGCAAAGAATAGTTGACCGGGAGGGAATAGGTAGCGAGGATTCTATGGGCTACGATGGCGGAGAGGAACACCCCTGCCGCAGCGAAGACCTGTTTCAGAGAGAGGAATGATTTTCGCTGTTTAGGAAGGACTGACTTGCCGAGGATGTCTGTGTAGCTGATGTTGGCGAAGGCCCCGCTGAAGGAGAAGAGCGAGACCAGAAAGAGGATGAGCCAGATCTTCTGGTTGGGAGTGAAACGGTCGAAGAGGAAGAACAGGGCAGAGAGACCGGCGAGGGCAAGTATTCGTAGATGGATGCCGACGAGGAGCATGGTCTTCTTGTATCGCCTATTGTGCAGATAGGGGGCGAAGAACAACTGAGAGAAGCTTGAACCGCCGAGCATGATGGTGACAAGGATGCCGATCTGGAAAGCCTTTCCTCCTGCGTCACCAAGCATGGCAGGCATGATGGTGTCGACGTCCATGAAGCTGGATGCGAGAGCGAGGAAGATGCCGTGCCAGAGGAAGTTCCTGTAGTTCGCCAGTGAGATTCTCTTGGTCAGGACATGCATACCCCTGCAAGCGACAGGAGATTTATATGCTTTGCCAGGAAGGACGATCCGAAAAACCGCGGGCATCAACCGGACTGATGCGACCTTCCCGCAGACAAGAAAGGGGACAGGAGCATCATCGCAGAGACAAGGCTGACCAGGCTGCCGAAGAGGAACGTGAAGCCTGGCGCTATCTTCCACAGGAGGCCTGCCATCAGTCCTGCCGGCAGCGCAGAAAGGCCTATTGCCGCATGAAATGTCCCCAGTGCAGTGGCCCGCAATCTCTTTGACGAGAGATCGGCCACATAGGCACGCTGGTTGCCGTCGATGATCGCATAGGATATCCCATAGAGGGCGAAGAGGATGATGAACGCTGCCAGCGAATCGAACAAGACAAAACCGAGGGCGGTGAGAGAGAAGAGGACATAGCCGATGGCGATGACCGTTCTCCTGCCAAGCCGGTCAGAGAGCGAGCCGAAAGGTATGGCGAAGAGCGCGTAGAAGATGTTGAACAGCACGTAGAGGAGGATGGGAACGCCCACGGCAAGCTTTCCTGTAAACAGATCCTGGGTCCTGAGGATGAAGAACATGTAGGAGAAGTTCGCCAGGGAGAAGACCGAAGAGACCAGGATGAACTTTCTGAGATCCTTCGGCAGGGTCGAGAGGCCCAGGCCGAGAGAGACCGGTCGAGGCTTTGCCTTCTTCTCTTTCACCCAGGCAAGAGGGATCAGGGAGAAGAAGGAGAAGACAGCAGCGATGAGGATGATGGAGACGAAGGAAAGGCCTGCAGACCAGAACAGGAAGAACACCGCCAGGGATCCCACTACCGCTCCAGCGGTGTCCATGGCCCGATGGATGCCGAAGCCCCTGCCCCGCTCGGCAGGGAGGGAGTCAGAGATGATGGCATCGCGGGGAGCGGTCCTGAGTCCCTTGCCCACCCGTTCAAGACCGGTGAAGATGAGCACCTGCTGCCAGGCGGTGGAGAAGGCGAGGAGCAGCTTGAAGGATGCAGAGGTGAGATAACCGGAGAAGACCAGGGCTTTCCGTCGTCCTGTCCGGTCAGAGAACCAGCCGGAGAGTATCTTCAGGATGCTTGCGATGCTCTCACGCAGGCCGCTGATGAGCCCGACGGCCAGGCCTCCGCCGCCGAGAGAGGCGATGAAGAGCGGCAGGATGGGCATGATCATCTCGCTGCTCAGGTCGTTGAGGAAGCTGACGATACCTAGAAGGATGATGTTGTGCCCGACGTGTTTCAGATCATCTCGTTTCATGGCCAGAGAGCCTGCAGGATAGCCATCACGGCACATATCCACCTATCGCTCTTCAAGCATCAAGCACCCCAGAGGAGAACCCCGAGAAGAGCGGCTCAGCGGATGAACTGCTCCTTGAAGTTGTTGAGGATTGCTGTGGTGATGTCAAAGCAGGACTCCTTGGTCTGCTGGTAGGTGTTATAGCTGATCAGATACTCCTCCTGGGCAGCCATGTAGGCAGCTTCCTTGTCAGGGTTCTGCGGATCGTTCGCATAGGCTTCTTTGGCCGCGGTGTAGGTCTCGAACTTCGTGGTCATGTCAGCGCGCGCAGCATCGAGGTTTGACTGGGTGCAGAGGATCTGGCCATCCTGACAGGAGAGGGTGTCAAGCTCCTCGCCGTTGCTGCAGACCGGATTGTCGCTGCAGCTCGTCTGGGTGAACTTGATGCAGACCTCCCGCAGGTTGCCGTCGATGTCTTTCTGGCAGTTGACCAGATAGTAGTTCTCAGGACAGTTGGACAAGGCACAGGTGTCATGGCCCCATTCTCCGTACCGGGTATCAAGGCAGAGGCTCCATGATGTCCCTTGCGCGCCGTCGCAGGCAAGGTCACTCCCGTCGCAGTCCTGATCGATGCCGTCTCCGCATGTCTCTGTCTGGGGTGTAGGACAGCCGCTCCATTCACCTTCTTGGCATACCTGATCTCCTGAGGCGCATATGCCCTTGTGGTTGACGCCGCAGGATATCACCAGGCCTTCATCCACCTGGCCGTCGCAGTCGTCATCGATGTTGTTGCACACCTCATCGGCCGGATAGACCGCGCCGATGCAGTTGCCCCATGCACCGTCGGTGCATTGCTGGGTCCCGAAGGAACAGGCCCCTTCATCCTTGGTGCCGCAGGGACGCGTGTCACCGGTGGTGCAGCCGCAGCCTTCATCCACCTGGCCGTCGCAGTCATTGTCGAGATTGTCGCCGCAGACCTCATCACTGGGAAGAGGACAGCCGCCCCAGGAGCCGTCGGTGCACGATAAGGTGCCGACCGCACAGACACCCTTGAACGTGTCGCTGCACTGCTTGGACAGGCCCTCATCCACCTGGCCGTCACAATCATCGTCGAGACCGTTACAGCTCTCGGGCCGGTCGGGTTCGACCGCTATCCCGCCTTCACAGGAGCCCCAGACTCCATTGTCGCAGGTCTGCTCGCCGTATTCACAGACGCCCACATTGGTACCGCAGTAGCGGACAGCACCATCGGTGCAGCTGCAACCTTCGTCGACATTCCCGTCGCAGTTGTTGTCTATCTGGTCGCAGAGCTCCTCCCTGCCGGGATTTACATAGAAGTTGTCGTCGGCACAGTCCGGGCCGTTGTCACAGCCGACGCCATAGCCGTCCATGTCCTCATCGGTCAGGCAGGATGATGTCACGTAGACCTTGCCGTTGACCACGGTGAACGGGATGGATTCGGTGTTGGCATCGAAAGCAGATACCTTTTCAAGAGAGACGTCGGCATAGCCTTCCTTGAGGATCTTGAAGGTGAACGTAGCCACTGTTCCGGTGCCGGTCGCGCCGGGGTATTGGCCGAGGATGGAGATGGCTCCGTCGCTCAGGTAACCGTCGGAGGGGTCGTTGATGGGCTGGATGACGACCGTCGGCTTGGTGCCGTCGGCAGAGAAGAATGTCCCCTCCTCGAAGCTCACGTACTGCAGGGCGTCCTCATCATAGTCCACATCAAAGCCCAGGGTGAAGACCGGATGGTCCATCTCGTTGAAGATCAGGTGGAGCTGCACCTCATCGCCCACATTGGCGTCCAGGGCAGCCTGGTCCATCTCCAGGTAGAGGCTGTTGGGTTCAGGGTTCGTGTTCAGGAGAAACCGTGCAGCGTCGCCTCCGAGGTTCCCGGCAAGGGGTTCGCAGCCTGCCACCAGCAGGACGAACAGGATTCCGAACGCGATCGGGAACAGGACAGCTTTCATATCATCCACCTCGTTGCACTATCGGCCATGGTCCTTCAGATGAGAAGGACCGAAATCATCTTTTGCTTCTTCTGCTTCTTCTGCTTTGGACGCGCCGCCAAGGGTTCAGGACTTCTTCAGCTTGGTGGTTATGCGTGAGAGTTCGTTGACGTTCTCGGTGAAGGTGGGCAGCAGTTTCTGGAAGACCTTCTCCATGGCCTTGATCTCTGCCCCCAGATTGAGGATGTTCTGGTCGTATTCAGAGACTTTTCCCAGGATGGAATTGTGGAGCGACTCGAAGGACTTCTTCATCTCGCCGAAAGAACGATCGATCTCGTTCATCCGGGTCTCTGTCTTGTCCTTCCATTCGATGATCTTGTCGATGTTCTTGGTGAGCTCCTTCCATTTCTCGTCGATGATGGCCTCGGCGAGCTCTTCGATCTTCTCTTCGTTGGTGCTGAAGACCGGCTCGACACCGGATGCAAACTCGTTCATGGGAGGAGGGGAAGGAGCGGCAGGGGGCGGAGCAGAAGCAGGGGTCATGGGTGCCAGGGAGGGAGGCTGCAGGCCTCCGGCAGGCTTGAGGTCAGACTGGTTGATGGCATTGTATATCTGGTCGGTCCGGTAGCTCTCTCGCTGGAGCGCTTCGACGATCTGGGGATCGGTGAAACCCTGAGAACGCAGATTGAGCACCTTATCTAGAGGTATGTCCTGTGGGGGTACGAATGAATCAGCCATGTTCCTCCTCTTTTTGATCATCAGCGCCCGTCGGGGAACAGCCACAGATGGACCGCCGTATATATGGACCGCTGTATATAAAGTGGTATGGATTCATTGCTCCATTGATGGTATATATACTTTTTGCTTCTTGGACGGTCCGATCGCCTGGAAGAGTGTCGCCTGTTCAGGAATCCTCTTCCTGGCCCAGGGACTCGAGTTCCTCATGGATGAGGGTCTTCACTTCGTTCCGGGTCACGAAATTGACCGGCTCCCAGAGATTGATATATTTCTGGAGGACCAGGATGTCCTCTTTCCTCGCTGAATCGTTGAGGTCCTTGATGATCATGCGTATCTTGTCCTTGATCTCCATGATCTCCCGCTTGATCTCGGTGACATTGTCATGGAGGATCTTGGTCTCGTTCAGGGCCTTTCGGTGGTTCATCAGCATGTTCTGGTCGGTCACCTGGGTCTTGCGGCGCAGGTTGTCATAGCGCTCCTCGATGATCCTGATACGGGAAGAGAGGCTGGCAAGATCGTTGGAGAGTTTTACCGGATCGACAGAAGAGGCTGTCTTCTTGGAAGAGAAGAGTCCTGGCTTGGAAGGCCTGGGTGGCTGCTGGGCTGCCGGTGCCTTCTTGGAGAACAGGCCTGTGTTCGCTGACATAGGGCCTCTCTGGTGATTCCTCAATATAAAGCTTGTGTTCAGGACGGCTCTTTGGAAAGTTGGCCTCGCAAAGGATGCTGACCTCACTTTCTACAAAGCCGTTCAGGATAACGATGGCTTCCTGCCCGAAAAGCCCGACCATCCCAAAAATATATAAAGGAGACAGCCCATAGTTATAAGTTAGCTAAGTAAGATAACAAACATAATTAAGTTAACTAATATAACATATCGACAAAAAGATGGGACGCGTCAATATCATCCTCAAAGATGACCTTCATCGGCAGGTCAAGTCAGCCTGTGCCCTCAGAGGAGAGACCCTGGGAGAGTACATCAGGACAGCGGTAGTTTCCAAGCTCAGGAGGCTACACTGATGGGCCGCATCAACATCGAGCTGCCCGACGACATCCATCGGCAGATGAAGGCATCCTGTGCGCTCCGGGGCATCATCCTGGAGGAGTTCATCAACCAGGCGGTCACCGAATCGCTCCAAAAAGAGAGCAGGACACAGGGGCGGCAACCATGATGTTTCCCGGCGCAGGAGGAGAGGACTATGAGATCATCAGGGAAGGAGAGGACAACATCCTCCGGGTGAACTGCAAGGACAAGAACTATGGCCCGTCCATCGAGGACAGCCCCCAGGCCATGCAGGACATCATCGACAAACTGGCAGAATCGACCGCCATCACCAAGATCGTCCTTGCCCATAAGCGGGACTATGAATACAACTATTTCCAGACCCAGCTCCTGGTGGAGCTCGCCAAGCTTTACAATGAGCTTGCGAAGCAGAAGCAGGCCTATTCCTATAATGCGCTGACCTTCGGCGGAGCCTGCCAGGGCAGGGCCATGACCTGGTTCACCCAGCTCCAGACCATCATCCATAACCTTCTCCGGAGCGACCCGCTCAGTGCCTATGTGGAACTCTCCCGCATCATGAGAGAAGCGCTCATCGAGAGCGAGAACACGGAAGATGCAGGAGCCAAATCATGCATCAGGAAATTCATAGGCCTGGTCAGGATCCTGCAGACCAGGATAGGCAGGTGCAAGATCATCGTCCTTGCGAAGCCTTACCTCGCAGGCCACAGGATAGGCGATCGCACAGCCTACCGGAAGATCTTCGCTCCGACCATAAAGCCGGATTTCATGTTCACCAAGCTCATGGCCATGTTCCCCCCTGACGGGGAAGAGCTGGACAACTATACGCTCCAGGACGACACAGAGATCACCATCTTCCGGCTGCCGAACTCGGTCCAGACGCTCTATCATATGATGCCGCCTGAATTCAAGCTGGAAGAGGAGAAATACGACCTCCTGGACATGGCCCGGCGCATCATGGCGGAGCACAAGCCCAAACGGTCCGAATTCGTCGACCCGAGCAGGATGCGGCAGATCTTCTCCAATGTAGGCCATGACCTGCTGGAGGAGCTGGCCACGAACAAGGGCATCAAGCTGCGGAGCAAGGAGATAGACAAGTTGACGAACATCCTCATCAGGTATACCGTCGGCTTCGGACTGATAGAGGTGTTGCTCCAGGACGAGCTCATCCAGGACATCTCCATCAACTCTCCGCTGGGCCAGATCCCCCTCTTCATCGTCCATCAGACCTATGAAGACTGCAAGACCAACATCATCCCGACGAAGACCGATGCCGAGTCATGGGCCACCAAGCTCAGGATGATCTCAGGAAGGTCTCTCGACGAGGCCAATCCCATCCTGGACACCGAGCTGGAGCTGCCGGGAGCCTCCACGAGAGTCTCGGCCATCACCGCCCCCCTGAACCCGACAGGACTGGCCTTCTCCTTCCGGCGCCATCGGGACAAGCCCTGGACCCTGCCGCTCTTCATCCACAACAGGATGATCGATGAGATCGGCGCAGGCCTCATCAGCTTCCTCATCGACGGGACACGTTCTCTCCTTGTCGCCGGCACCCGAAGCTCAGGAAAATCGTCCTTCCTCTCTTCGATGCTGGTGGAGATCATGCGCCGCTATCGCATCATCACCATCGAAGACACCCTGGAACTGCCCACCAGTTCCCTCCGCAAGCTGGGCTTCAATGTCCAGTCCATGAAAGTGGCCTCGGCCCTCTCCCATGACTCCTCGGAGATGTCGGCATCGGACGGCATCAGGGCGACGCTGCGTCTGGGCGATTCATCGCTCATCGTCGGCGAGGTGAGAAGCGCAGAGGCAGTCGCTCTCTATGAGGCCATGCGTGTCGGTGCTGCCGCGAACGTGGTGGCAGGGACCATCCACGGCGACTCGCCCTACGGGGTCTATGACCGTGTGGTCAACGACATCGGCGTCCCCAAGACCAGCTTCAAGGCGACGGACATCATCGTGACGGTCAATCCCATCAAGTCGGCGGACGGTCTCCATCGCTTCCGGAGGGTGCTCCAGATCACCGAGGTGGGCAAGAAATGGGAGAACGACCCCAGCCTGGAAGGGGCGTTCATGGACCTCATGAAATATGATGTGAAGGCGGACAAGCTCCTGCCGACCGATGCCCTGAACAACGGAGAGTCTGAGATCCTCAAGATCATCGCAGGCAACATCAAGGAATTTGCAGGCAACTGGGATGCGGTCTGGGACAACATCATGCTCAGGGCCAGGCTCAAGGGAACATTGGTGGATACGGCCGAGAAGCTCGGACAGCAGGAACTCCTGGAAGCTCCCTTCGTCATCGAGTCCAATGACAAGTATCACACCATCGCCGAGGATGTGCAGGAGGAGGTCGGGTCCCTGGACCCGAAACAGATCTTCACCCAGTGGAACGACTGGCTCAAGACCAGGGTGAAGCAGATGGAGAAGAAGGAAGAAGAGACATAAAGAGACCTAAAGGGAAGAGAGAAAAGGAGAGAGGACGGGAAGACCAGAGGACCATGGGCAAACAGCAGCCGAAGAAGGATGAGGTGAAGGAACAGGTCGAAGAGCTTGTCCTCAAGTACCGAAAGAGGTTGGATGATCGGATAGCGAAGAAGCCCGAAGAGAGCTGGATAGACGAGATATCCACCACAGAATACGACCAGTTCAAGCAGGATATCCTGCCTGCCAAGTTCACGTATTATGAAAAGGCCTGCAACATCGCGGAAAAGATCCTGCAGGTGAAGCCGGACAAGAAGAAAGCCGCCCTGATACAGGAATCCATCGATGTGACCCATCTCAACATCACTCCCGCAGGGGTCACGAGCTTCTCCATCCTCCTTCCCCTGCTGGTGGTCATCTTCGGATCGTTGATCACCTACGCCCTGTTCCAGAGCTCCTTCTTCATCTTCATCATGGTCATCACCGGGCTGGTCCTCATGATGGTCTTCGGAAAGCTCCCTCAGATGTTCGCCAACAACTGGAGGATGAGCGCATCCAACCAGATGGTGCTTGCTGTGTTCTATATCGTCACCTATATGCGGCATACGTCCAATCTCGAGAATGCGCTGAACTTTGCGTCCCAGCACATCAGCGGCCCGCTGGCGTTGGACTTCCGCAAGATCCTCTGGGATGTGGAGACCGAGAAGTACGAGTCCATCAAGGAATCACTGGACCTCTACCTGGAGTCCTGGAGGAAGTGGAACATGGAGTTCATCGAGGCAATCCATCTTGTCGAGAGCTCGCTCTACGAGAGCGGCAACGACAGGAGGTTGACCCTGCTCGACAAGGCCCTCGACGTCATCCTCACCGAGACCTATGAGAAGATGCTCCATTATGCGCAGAACCTCAAGAGTCCCATCACCATGCTCCACATGCTGGGCATCATCCTGCCGATCCTCGGGCTTGTCATCCTGCCCATGGTGGTCTCGTTCATGGACGGCATCCGCTGGTATCACCTGGCGACGCTGTACAATGTCATCCTGCCCATCAGCGTCTTCTACATGGGAAAGAATATCCTGGCAAGAAGGCCGACCGGCTATGGTGACGTGGACATCTCAGAATACATCCCCGGGCTCAAGGACAAGAAGAAGATCCAGGTCAGGATAGGGGGATTCACCCTGCTGGTCTCGCCCATCTACCTGTCGGCAGGCATCCTTCTCGTCATGGGCATCATCGGACTCACACCCGTCATCCTCCACACCATCGGCATGGAACATGCGGAGTTCTTCGGTGCCGACCTCCTGGGATACCGCATATCGAAGACCACCGGCAAGGAGATAGGCCCCTACGGTCTGGGCGCGAGCATCCTCTCCATCGCCATCCCCCTCGCCTTCGGCATCGCCATAGGCATCTACTACAAGTTGACGAGCAAGAACGTCCTCAAGATACGGGACAAGGCGAAGAAGCTGGAGAACGAGTTTGCTTCTGCGCTGTTCCAGATGGGCAACCGTCTCGGAGACGGCATCCCGGTGGAGGTCGCCTTCGGCAAGGTGGCGAAGATCATGGAAGGCACGGTCTCGGGCGAGTTCTTCAGCGAGGTGGACGGGAAGATACGGAGAGGGGGCATGAATGTGGACAGGGCCATCTTCGACGAGGAGCATGGGGCGTTGAAGGACTTCCCGTCGAACATCATCGAGAGTTCCATGAAGGTGCTCATCGAGAGCGCCAAGAAAGGGCCCAGGATAGCGGCCCAGGCGCTCCTCAACATCGCCCGTTACATCAAGGAGATCCATCGGGTCAACGAACGGCTCAAGGACCTGCTGGCAGACGTCATCTCCTCCATGAAGTCCCAGATCACCTTCCTCACGCCGGTCATCGCAGGCATCGTCATCGGCATCACCTCCATGGTCATGACCATCCTGGGAAAGCTGGGGGAACAGATAAAGACTGCCCAGGTGGGAGCGGCCGGAGGAGGAGCCATCGCAGGAGGCGGACTGGGAAACCTCTTCGGTGACGGCATCCCCACCTATTATTTCCAGATCATCGTCGGCCTCTACGTGGTGCAGATCGTCTACATCCTCACCATCCTCGCCAACGGCATCGAGAACGGGTCGGACAAGCTCAATGAACGCTTCCTCATCGGCAGGAACATGATGAGATCTCCCCTGACCTACGCCATCATAGCTACGGTCATCATGGTCATCTTCAATACGATCGCGACAAAGATCCTTCCTTCTGCCATAGGATAAGGTCGCTGGATAAGGACGCTGACAGGAGGCTCGTGAAAGCGCTGAAGCCCTGCGACGGGCAGCAGAAGGACGACAGAAGAATACCGCATCCCTCAAAAAAGTTCCGGAGCATACAAAAGCGGGCACAGAACGCTCCCGACCAGGAAAGAAAGGTTCCGCCGCCCGGGAAACAGGGACGAGGAACCCTGCCCAACCTATTTCTTGCGTAGAACGCTCAGGGAGTCATGGAACCGCAGCCTGATGAACCGACCAGAAGGATGCTGAGAGCAGATAAGCGACGGCTGCGCCAGAGCGTCCTGACGCGGCGCCGGACAGGACCGGCGACGCAACCGGCATCCTATGGTGTGTCGGGACAACAACCAGGACAACAACCAGAAGAGCGCCATCCCCGGAGGTTGACCCGGCGGCCCCGCAGACGCACCCCCATCGACGACACCCTCACCTTTGTGGCCCTTCCTATCGGCAACGGGACGACATTTCTCCATCTGGAAGGGCTGGAGAGGATCCTGGAAGAGGGAGTCCCCTCTGGCCAGGTAAGCGCAGCAATCTACCTGATCGAGAGACCAGAACGCCCGGAACCGTTCTATGCCCGGTTGGCCGGAAAAGTAGAGGCCATGCTCGAGCACTATCCGGTGGATACCACCTTCGACCCCCGGCTGCCGAAGAAGAAGAAAGCATGGTACCTGACGACCCTCATCCTCCCCTTTGTCCCATCCAGCGTCCCCATCATCGGCAAGCCGTTCAGCTATGTGCGGCGGTTGACCACCACGACAGGAGCCCTGCTCGGCCTGATGAGCTCACTGCCCACACCGGACGATCTCCTCGGCGGGGTCCTCTTCGGCGCCATGGTGGGCTGGATGCTCCCGACACTCTACGGCATGACTGCCCTGGGCTTTGACCTGGTCTCCCGGAGGTACCATCATCTCCGGCTCAAAGAGCATCTGGAAGACAACAGGAACGCACAGAAGAAGATAAAGGATCTCTCTGACCGGCTACGCTATCAGGAGATGCCCGTGAGCATCATGCCCATCGAGGACATGAGAGCAGAAGGGATAGGAAGATATGACCCGGGAAGGGAGTACCGGCAGCTGCAGAGAACACCGTATGCCCCGGTCGAGCGGGCATTGGCCGAGCTGGTGAGCAGCGAGGAGATATTCAATGCTGCTCCCTATCCGCTCAGAAGGTATTACCGTGCAAAACTCGGAAACAGGAGAACATGAAACACAACTTATAAGTATCATTGAGGCTTCATCGGAGAACCCATGTCCATGTTCGATACCATGCTCAAAGACGGTGAATCGCTCTTCAAGAATGAGATCGCCCTGGACTTCTCCTTCCAGCCCAAGCTGATACCGCACAGGGAATCTGAACAACGCCTTATCATCAACGCCATCAAGCCCCTGCTCCAGAGACGCAACGGAAGGAATCTCATCCTCACCGGAAAGCCCGGCATCGGGAAGACCGCACTGACCAGGCATGTGCTCCAGATACTGGAAGATGAGTCTGAGACCCTGCCCGAAGAGGAATCCGCAGAGGTCATGACCGTCTTCATCAACTGCTGGAAGAAGAACACCTCCTTCAAGATAGCAGAGGACATCTGCCACCAGATAGGCTACATGCTGACCCAGAACAAGAGGACCGACGAACTCCTCGGCATGATCGTCCGCATAGCAAACAAGAAATCCGTCGTCCTGGTGTTCGATGAGATCGACAAGGTGGATGACCATGACTTCCTCTACACCCTCCTTGAAGAGCTCTACCGAAAGACCATCATCCTCATAACGAACTATGATGAATGGTATGCCGGCATGGATGAGCGCATACGCAGCAGGTTCATGCCGGAGATGGTCCGTTTCGAGCCCTACAGCGCCAGGGCGACCCGGGACATCCTCGACCAGAGGAAAGAATATGCCTTTGTCCCCGGTGTCTGGGAGGACGAAGCCTTCGACCTGGTGGTGGACAAGGCCTTCGAGGTCGAGGACATCAGGACAGGGCTCCAGGTCATGAAAGAGGCAGGGATAGCTGCAGAGGACAAGGCATCGAGAAAGATCGGGAACGAGCACGTCGGGACAGCTCTCAAGAAAGCGGAAAGGTTCGCCATCAAGGATTCTGACCAGCTCGAAGAGGAGACCCAGACCATCCTCGACATCGTCAAGGGACATTCAGGCAAGAGGATCGGCGACCTGTTCCGGCTCTACGAGGCAGGAGGAGGGAAACTGAACTACAAGTCTTTCCAGCGCAAGATCAAGAAGCTTGCCGACAACAGCTATGTGACGACGGAAAAGCAGACCGGGGGAGCGAACGGTACGACGACGTTCGTGAGCTACGGGAAAGAGAAGAAGCTCACTGATTTCTAGCCGAAGCGTCCCTTCTCATCAGGGCATGGCTTGACAGGATCAGGTGTTACGACCGGTGAGAGCTGAGCCGGTATCAGTCCTTCAGTATCTTTAGAATCTCGCTCACGTTTGATTCGTGTTTTTTTTCATCATCCCTTATCCGTTCCAGGATGAGCTTGATCTTTTTGTTTTTGATGGCGCCGATGAGCATATCATATGAATCATACATGCTCGCTTCGATCTCAAACATTTCTTCAAATGCCTGTTTTATCGTTTCATAGCCCATAGGTACCATCCTGGATATTCTTGATTATGGCCTCAATTGCCTTCTTATGATATCGTGTATCAGAAATATTTTCTTCAAATAGGATCCTGAGCTTATCAAATTTACTTTTTGGCAGACTTTTCAATAGTTCCCAGAAATCCTCACTGTCATATTTTAAGATGAACTCATCTTCCCAGAATTTTAATTTTTCTAATAAAACGATGATTTCTTGTTCTTCCATGTATCATGCGATCATGATAGAGTAAGTATAAAAATCTTTCTCATGATGGGGCTGTTATGAAACCCTCTGCTTTTCTGCCAAATTTTTCACTTAGTGAAGAACGTTGCACGATTTCTCCGGTCTCCGCTTCGAAAGGTGAAGAGGACGAAAGATAGACTTGCCGTCCACAGAATTTATATATCCCAACGATGTACGAAGGGTCGATGCCACCATGTTTGGACCTATGCATATGGGAGGCCCGAGACTGCTCGTGCATGCCACCTTCGGGGTCGAGCTTGTCTATGCGCTCCTCCTGGCGACGTTGTGCTTCGTCATCTTCTGGAAGACCAAGGAGCTGTACCGGCTCAGCAACCATCAGGGCATAGGCTATTTCAGGCTTGCCTTCCTCTTCTTCGGCGTCGCCTTCGGCCTCCGCATCCTCATCCCGCTCTCGACGAGCATGCTCGGCATATGGCCCGGGACGATCAGGGAAGTTACGAGCATCACCATCATCTTCACCGGGACCGTCGCGGTGCTCTATGTCCTCTTCAGCGTCATCTGGAAGAGGCTGAAGATGAGCCCGGCCGGGCAGCATGGCCTGGTCATCCTCTTCGCCTTGCTCATCTCAGCGGCGACCTTCCTTCCGACCATGAGGGTGTTCCTCTTCGGCCTGCAGATCGTCATCTTCACCGCAGCCACCATCATCTCCCTGCTGGACCATCGGAGGCTGCCGAGGAAGAAACAGAAGGGCTCCTGGTATCTCCTGTATCTCATGCTGTTCTTCTCCTGGCTTGCCAACCTTCTGGCGCATTTCACCCTCCGCATCTCCCAGGGGATCACCTATGGGTTATATGTCATCTCAGCTGGGCTGTTCGTGATGATCCTTGTCCGCGTCTTCCAGCGCACGAAAAAGCACTGAAAAAAATGGCGAAGAAACGAGACCGGCTTGAGGTGATCCATGACATCCTCAAGGTCATCCAGGACAGGAACAATACTATAAGGCCGACGCCTCTGCTCCGCTTCTCCAACCTGTCCTCCCAACGCTTCAACGAGTATCTCAGGGAGATCATGGAGAAGGGTTTTGTCAAGGAGATCCATGACCAGAAAGGCAGGCGGTTCATCACGCTGACCGACCAGGGATTCCGTTTTCTTGAGCGTTATCAGGACATCCTGAACTTCATCGAGGATTTCAACCTCTAAGGATGTCCCAGCGAAGAAGTCCACTCCCCACTGGACATGCTCGAATGAGGTATTTAAAGGACTTCTGCCATCAATAGGAGCAGAGCCGAGGCGAGAGCATTTCCACACCCCCTCTCCATCCTCGCTCTTTTTTCCCTCCGAGGCCCCTTTGGGGCTTCAATCGTGTTGAAGAGCAAGCGTAAACGATGACAGTCACGAGGTGATGCAGATGATAGACCTGACCCATGAGACGATACAGATGCTGTTTTTCCAGCAGATCAAGGAGCTGAGTGTAACGAGGTGAAGCCCGATGTGGTATGACGAAGAGGAGCTTGCAGAGGACATGAACGACCAGGACATCTACACGGTGGACGGTGTCGAAGGCTCGGCAGACAACGGAGAGATCGCCCCCTGGGAAGAAGGGTTCATGGTGGGCTATCTGAGCGCATGAGGAGGTGAGTGCACTGATGCTTTTCACAAAGAAGAGATGGATGGGCTGGGAGGAATACCAGGACCGTATCGAGGCAATCGACCTCTTCGGTTTCCAGCAGCAGACGAGGGAGGAATCCCTCAGGAACCTGGCCTGATTTTTTTCTTTCTTTTCTAGCGACGGACGGTCTCACCGCGTCGTGTTTCATGGATGACCCATGACAAAATCTTTAAAAAGCGACATCGCTTAGCCTTTCTCCATGGATGTCCTCACAAAGGAAGAGTTCGAGATGCGGAAGGACCATTATGGACAGCTCATCAAAGAGGGCGCGTTGTTCATCTATCCGACAGACACCATCTATGGCATCGGATGCGATGCCACCTCGGATGACGCGGTCAGACGCCTGAGAGAGGTGAAGAACAGGTACAAACGACCTTTCTCGGTCATCGCCCCTTCAAAGCGATGGATACTCGACCAGATCAAGGGAGACAAGAACGAACAGCAATGGATCAGTAAGCTCCCTGGACCCTACACGCTCATCATGCGCCTGAAGAACAGCAATGGAATCGCCGAAGAGACCAATGCCGGCCTCAAGACCATCGGCGTCAGGATCCCTGACCATTGGTTTACGTCGCACATCGCAGCACTGGGAATCCCCGTGGTCACCACCTCTGCGAATCCCATGGGCGAGGACCACATGACCTCGCTCGAGACCCTCGACCCGGCCATCCGGAAGAAGATCTCGTTCATCATCTACGAAGGAGAGAAGAGAGCGAGCCCGTCCATCCTCATCGACCTCACCCAAGAGAACGAGAAGATCGTGGAGCGGTAGGATGGAAAAGAGCCCGCTCGTGAAAAAGCTCGACAGGAAAGAGCATCACAAGAAACTGAGAATTCTCGCGTCAGGAGACATCCATGGCGACGCCGAGCTCGCCCAGGACCTTGCAGACCAGGCAGAGCGGGAAGATGTTGATTTGGTCATCCTCTGCGGCGACCTCACCATGATGGAACAGAGCACCGATAACATCATCGGCCCGTTCGTGAAGAAAAAGAAGAAGGTCCTGCTCATCCCGGGCAACCACGAGAGCGTCGCGACTGCAGATTTTCTCGCTGAAGTGTACGGGGTGAAGAACATCCATGGCTATTCAGTCAAGTATAAGGATGTGGGCATCTTCGGGGCCGGAGGAGCGAACATCGGCATCAACCAGATCCCCGAAGAGGAGATCTATGGCCTGCTCAAGGAAGGCTTCAACCGCATCAAATATCTCGACAAGCGCATCATGGTCACCCATGTGCACCCTTCAGATTCCCTGATGGAGAAGTTCTCACAGTTCGTCCCGGGCTCGTCAGGCGTGAAGAAGGCCATCGAGCAGTTCAAGCCCGACATCCTGCTCTGTTCCCATGTCCATGAGGCAGAGGGCATCGAGGAGAAGATCGGTACGACAAGGGTCCTCAATGTAGGCAGGAAAGGGAAGATCTTCGAGATATGATCCGTTCCAGTTCTTCTTCTATCTACAGAAAAAAAAGAAAAAGAAAATAGTGTCTAGATGGCTGTCCCCCAGAAGTACAATGACCCATCATTGAAGTTGCCGTTGCAGGGCTCGGGAAGAGCCAGCCTGAAGGTCAGGGCGATCTCAGCGCCAGGAGACAGCACGTTACCGGCCCAGAACTCCTTGCCGTTGAGCGTCATCTTGCCATCCTGCTCGATGATGGGAGCTCGCATATCCGGGTCAGCGACCTCGTAGGGGATGCCGAAGTATCCCTCGTCACTGCTCTGCCCGACGATATTGGTCCTTCCTGCTACACCGATGTTGGTCTTGTGCGCTCCATTGGTGGCATAGTAGGCGAACCGGTCCAGCTTCAGGACGTTGCTGGTCGGACACTTGGCGCCGCTGGAGGTCGGGTCATAGAAGTCCGACCCCGAGATGGCCATGTCCAGAAGCACGCCAGAACCAAATTCTGCCGTGTTCTCGATGAGCAGCGTGTCAGAGTAGCTGTTGGTGCCTGGCCGGACGATGCCGAAGTCGACGCTTCCGCTGACCGTCACCGAGACAGTCGGGTTGAGGAACCAGTACTCCTTCTCATCCGCGACACCGAGCAAGCCTCCAAGGTCTTCAACGCTGAGAGTCACCCAATGCTCACCGGACATGCTGTTGGGGGTCTCGACCGTGAAGAGACACCCATACCATGCCATGGTATCCGGGTTGAAATCAGTGAGCGCCTCTTCGTCAATCCTTGCGTTGCAGATATCGGGCGATAGCCAACGGCAACCAGGGGTCTCTGTGTCACATTTATCCCGATCATCAATCAGCTGACACGAAGAAGGTGTTCCTTCACAGATGGGTGTTGGAGCGGAGTTACAGGGGGGGATGTCTATCGCTGATGGGCTCCAGGGGGTATAATCAACAGATCCGACCCCGCTTATTCCGGCACATCCTGAGTTGCTCGGTCCGGCTGAGCAGCCCCAGTAATTGTTCTCTGCATGCACCGTTGTTCCGCTAACGGTATTTTGGATTCCGACATCATTATTCAGGAAATTGTTCTGGCTGACATCGACGGTGCCAGCAGACGGATTATCCTCGAACTGGACGGCAACGGCATCGCTTGGGCTTTTGTGGTCAGTCAAATCGCTTACTTCATTGAGGTTGACGACAGCGTCAGGTGTATCGCCCTCAAGGCCTATCCCATGAGCCCACAGACCTTCCAAGTCCCGAATATGGTTTTTGTAAATCTGTGCGCCTATCGTCTGACCACCCTGGGTCCCATGATTTATCAGGATGCCGTAGGCCCCCTGGCCTTTGGTAGTGCTCCATGGACTTGTATCCGCCTTTATGTCATAGATGGTATTGCAGCTGATTTGCAGATGAGTGATATCCTGGGTTCCTGAGGTCCACCCGATAGATATGCCTGCCGAACTGGTGCTGCTGCTTCCGGTTTTTAGCCCAGAGGTGATATCACTGATCTGGTTGTGGACTATCTTGATGGCATCTACAGCCGATGAAGTCGAGACGACGACAATCCCTCTGCCGGTCACATCATCCTGGCTGTTTCCTATTTGGGTGATGACGTTGTTTTTTATGGTTAGGTCACTATGGTCCTGAGCATAGATGCCCATCCCGGCATTTTGGCCATTGGTCAGGGTGAATCCATCAATCACAACATCATCTGAACTTATCGTCACGACTGTCCCTCCATTGCTGGAGATGGTGGTTGATGCTGCACCAGAGATCGATTGCAGGGTGATCCCTTTGTTGATATTAACATTTTCGTCATAACTCCCGTCATAGACGCAGATGGTCTCAGCATTGCTCGCCGCATCGACTGCTGATTGGACAGAGGGATGGCAAGGAGTGTTGCCATCGCAGTTCCTTCCGGTATTCACATCAACATACCTGTCGCATGCCAGGTTGCATCCGTCGATGGTTGTGCATTGATTCGCGTCATAATGTGTACAGGCATCGTTTTCAGGAGCTCCATAACAGCCGTTCTTCGTTACATCTGTGCGAAGTCTGCAGTTGGCCTCGATGGCCCCGTCCAGGGCCATGTAGACATCTTTGATCTTCTCGATGCCGTTCTTGTCCAGCACCAGAGCATCCCATGAAATCTGCTCTCCTTCGAAAGCGTAATTCTCGACCCGTTCAACGAGCTTGGTGCCGTTGTCGGCGCTGTTGTGGTAGAGTATCCTATTATCGCACATCCAGATCCGTGGTACAAAGTCCTCGGTAGTCATGCCGATTCCGATGTTGGCACCGGGTCCGCTCGTCTGAGGTGCAGAGACAAGAGGTGTCACGACCCTGTTGCCAAGCAGGTGAGTGGGATTGGCACTGTTCGCTTCGCTCAAAGTTAAATAATACCAAGTGAAGTCAGTCGGACCATTCGTATCTACCGTTCCCTTGAGCTTGTAGTTGAAATCAGTTGGCTGGAGATGTACATTGGTGACATGATAAGCAAGGGACTGTGGCAGGAACTGTTCACATCCCTCTTCAGTATAGAGTCCTGCATTCGGTCCATTTGTCCCAAAAGTGTTTGTACCCGTGATGGTGACGTCATCGGTACCGCCAGGATAGAAGTTACCACAGGAGTAAAGAGCTATTCCTCCCCAGGCATTCCCGGATACATAGATGTTAGAGAGGGTGATATGATGAGAGTCTGAAACAGAGATACCGTTACCATTGTTGTTGATGGAGGTGATATCTTGCAATAGAGCGTTGGTAACACCATTGAGGTCGACGCCTGTGCGATATGTGTTTTTCACAGTTACCTCATAAACATTCACATTGGTCGAGCCGCTAATTTTCAGACCGTATCTGCCTGAGCTTGTGGAAGGCCCGATATGGGTGAATCGCTTCAGCACCACATCATCGGCGGTAACAGAGATACCATAGGTAGTGGCTGCATTTGAGTCAATGATGACTCCTGCTTCACTTTCACCTGTCAGGGTGAGAGACTTGGAGATGACAAGATGCTCAGGGTATGTGCCATCATAGATGAAGATTGTGTCCCCTGCCACAGCGGTGTTGATGGCACTTTGGATAGACGTTGTGCAAGGTGTGTTCCCGCCGCAGACATTATTATCATCAACATACAGTGTCGCTGCAGAAGCGCCAGAGATAGTGACGAGAAATATCACTAACACGAGAACTAACGATTTTATTGTTAACATGTTACCCCCTCTTTCCGTTGATATTTTAACACTTGAAAAGAGCAGGAAAGAACATAGTATAAATGCTTTTCTATGATATAATAGTAAATGATAGTTTCCTTCATCGAGTGGTGATGAAATCAGGAAGCAGAAAGTAATCAGGACAAAAGATGAAAAA
>JAADFO010000026.1 GCA_013152815.1 Nanobdellati archaeon | reverse complement strand
ATCTTTCCGACCAGGTCAAGCCCCGGCTTGAGTGTCTCGCCGCCGGGAGTCCACGAAGCTGGACAGACCATTCCCTGATGCTCTTCTGTGAACTTCGCTGCCTGCAGCTTGCGGAGGATCTCTTTCGCGTTCCTGCCGATGGAATTGTCGTGGATGTCCGCGCTCTTCAAGACACCCTTCGGATCGATGATGAACGTCCCCCTCAAGGAAAGGCCCTGGTCTTCGACAGGGGGTTCCTGCACATCGTGCATCCTTCCCTTGATGTATGTCCCGAAGTACCTGCACAGCCTGCCGTTGGGATCGGCAAGCATCGGATACTTTATCTTCTTGATGGTATCAGATGTGTCGTGCCAGGCCTTATGCGCAAAGACCGTGTCGGTAGAGACAGACAGGATCTCTGCGTTCTCCTTCTGGAACTGCTCATACATGTCGGCGGCCTCAGACAATTCGGTAGGACAGACAAAGGTGAAGTCTGCCGGATAGAACAGCAGGACGACCCATTTGCCCTTATAGTCAGAAAGCGACACCAGCCTGGTCTCATCGCCATGGTAGGCTTCAAGCTTGAAATTCTCGACAACATCACCAACTCTCGCTCTCGGTCTGCAACAACCCTTACACTGCTCATCGTCCATGGTAAAACCACCTCATCAGCAATTTAAGATAGGTCTCTAATCAATTCCAAACAAGATGTGCAGAATAGGCACCGCTTTAAGAAGGTTATGGAAGAAAAAGCTGAATAGCCCACACCATAAGAAACGCGATGATAAAAAGCCAAAAAAACTGAAGCATCCTGTCGAACAGACCTCCTGTCCTGAAGGGCCCGTGGACAGAGCGTCTTGAAAAGGGCAAGAGGGGTTTGATTCCTGCCTTGGTAAAGCTGTCCAGAAGGAGATGACCTGAATAGGGGACAGCCACCATATAGACAAATACAAAATCCTTGGTGACCAGCCAGATGCCGAATCCCAAAAAGAACACAGGAAGCGCGCTGTGGGTGATGCCACGATGCTTGAGCAACCAGCCCACCGGCCTTATCTTTCTGCCCAGAAAGGAACGGGATTCGTCAATATCAGGCAAGAGCCCGGAAACAAGCCCCAAAAAAAGGTACAAGAGAGGCCAGGATGGCCGGAACAGGATCAGACCCGCGAGTGAAAGGAGCAAAGAGAACAGGAAATGGTTCATGAATCGCATCAGGCATCCTGTCGGTCACCGCCAACAGGAGCGGAAGCCGCAGGAACGGGCTGCTGTTCCTTTTCGAGGACAGCCAACTCCTTCTCAGGGTCGAGGTCGCGTTCGACCTGGTTGGCGATGAACTCGAGCCGGTCGAACATCTTGTTCTTGGTCACCCTCCCCTGGAAGCGGACGATCTGCCCCAGGAGCTCGGTCTTTATCGGTTCAAAGGCGCCGGGATCATCCTTCATGGCCATCAACTCCTGACGACTTTTCTTGGTGAGCGTCTCGACCGCATCCCCAAAGCAGACGACACGGATATTGTCAGAACCGTCGTCAAGGAAGACATTGAGGACATAGGACCAGTCAGGGGGGTTGGAAGCAGGATCGGTCTCCTGTTTTTTCCGGTTTCTGTCGAAAAAACGGGGATCGAATATCTGGACGACCGTACCAAGCAACGAGACATTGCTATCTGCCTCGGCCAGGTCTTTGATCTTCTTCTGCAGGACCGCGGGTTTTTGCACCGCAGCAACGTCCCCCACAACCTCCCCTTCGGGATCAAGGAGGATCTTTGACTTATCGTTGAGATGGATCTCGGTCCTGCTCTGGTTGTCCCGCACCACAACATTTTCAAGACGCACCACCATGCCCGGAACCAGCTTCTCGAGATTGTCTGCCATGTCATTCCAGAGCACGACCCGCATCTGGCCAGTCGGATCTCCAAGCACGAATGTCCCGACTTTGCCTTTCCGTTCACCTGTCTGGAACTCCCGGATCTCGAAGACCTGGACGACTTTTCCTGCCACCTTCAGGTCACGCATGCCCGGAAGGAGATCCCCGATGGCGACCTTCTTGGAAAGATCGAAGAGCTTGACCCCCAGTTCATTGGCGATGATGTGAGCAGCGCCCTCTTTGGAGATGAGCCCGGAGAGTTGGGTCATCTTCTCGGTGATCTTGGCTTGTATCTCTTCAGCAGAAAGCCCTGCGGCCTGCGTAATCTTCTCCACAATCTTTTCGAACGGCATCTGAATCATTGAATTCCCTCCAGATAACAAACACAGGGGCACTGAACACTGGTGATGGAGCAGGGACCGGTGTCTTTTATAGTTTTAGATACAGGGTCGCACAGACGGACAGACAAGCCCTGCAGAGAACGGTGAATGCATCAGAAGGAAAGGAAGCGAAGAGAACAGGCGAGCGTCCCGAAAGAAAAAAAAAGAAAAAAAAGAAGAGGGAGTGTTGATAAGCAACAACAAAAGCTATAAAAAGCCTGCTTGTTGATAATAAACCACATGGGCGAGTTATTTCCCTACTTGGATGCAAAAGAGGTGTATGATCTTCTTCTTCTCGATAATCAGGAGTGGCTTGTCCTGCGGAACACCCCCGATCCAACAGCCCTGAACAGGCTCAGGAAACGATATCGCCACGTAATCACGCTGGAGCAGCTCATGGACAGCGGAGAGCTGGTCAGGCTCTTCTGCGACAGCACATCTGTGCTTCGCAAGAGGGACTATGGCAAAGCCCTCGGTCTGGTGCCGACCATGGCTCTCACCTATGCCCTTGATGGGCTGGACCACGTCCAGAAGACCCGCTTCGGCTACGCACTCAGAGGCAGGAACAGCCAAGAAGGAGCCCTCCAGAAGCTCGGAGCCAGGATGGTCGGACGCAACGCATTGATGGTCCCTGTAAGAAACATCTCTGAGATGAATTCCTTCTTCGACGCCTGGAAGGTCAAGACCAGGATGTTCCTCACATACCTTCCGGAAGAAAGGAACCAGAGAAAAGAAGAGGAAAGAAATGAACGTGGATAATCAACAGCAAAGAGCAATAAGATGAAGGAAGTTGATAATCAACACACGATGCGCCCGTTGAAGGCGCTGAAAAGACCGAAGAAAGAGAAGCAGAAAAAGATAGCGCGAAGGCTCTCCAACAACATCATCGCCACCCTGGCACTGCTGCTCATCCTCATCTCCACCAGCACCAACTATTATCTCATCACCTTCAGCGAACCCATAAAGGGGACGCCCACAGGACTTGCCACCGGAGACGTGTCCCTCTGCGTCAACCACCCTCCGACAGGGAGCGAGAACTGCAGCGGCACCTATCTCTATACAGAGAACATCAGCTGTTTCATCAATGCGACAGATCCCGAGGGGAATCCTCTGGCCTACTACGACAACACGACCCTCTTTGACGTGAACCGATCAGGATGGGTGGACATCAACCCGACTGTCGGCGATCTCGGCAACTACAGCATCCTGTTCACCGTCGACGACCAGACGGGCTGCAGCAACAGCGGCACCGACATCCTGGCAAACATGCTGATCAGCGATTGCATCGAACCCTCATGGGAGCAGTTCAAGAACAGCCTTTCCACCAACCTGTCTCTCTTCGCCTGCTGGGATAACATCACCGACCTTCGCCTGGGCATACCGGACCGCGGCCTCATCCGATACGACACCACCCAGAGCAACGTGAACACCTATGACCTGGACAGCCATATCACCATCGCCCATGCTTTCATCTATCTCAACGAGACCCGGCTTCCCCGTCTGAGCAAATGGGCAACATTGACCTTCTACAACCTGACCATGAGACAGCCGAAGATGTTCACCTCGGGAAAGCCGTGCCCCGCCAACATCTGTGATGCACCCGCCTATAACGGAAATGTCAACAGTTCCGGAAACGTGACCGTCATCGTCGCCCATTTCACCGATTATTACGTCCTGGACAGCGCGTACATAGACCTGAGCGACACCACGGACACCTACACCCGTTACAATGTCCAGAACGTGACCTTCTATGCAGATTACCACTATGGCAACGAGACAGACATCACGGACGGCAGCTGTGTGGAACGTCTCTACGGCCCCCATGACATCGTCATCGAGAAGAACATGACCTACGACCCGAACGCCTCAGCTTTTACCTATACGACCATCATCCCCCGACCGGGAACCTATCTCTGGAACGTGACCTGTAACCGCAGCGATTACTATTCCATCAGTGCCATCGACAACGTGACCATCACCAACCGGCGGCCGGTGCTCATCCATACGCTTCCCAACGAGACCTGGCCGGAGGATACGGTCCTCACCGGGCGGGACCTGGACAACTATTTCATGGACCCCGACGGAGACAACCTCACCTATAATTCGACGCTGGTGGCCAATATCGGTGTGCAGATCGACGCCACCACCCATGTCGTCACCCTCACGCCTGAGAAGGATTTCAACGGCAACAGGAACATCATCTATTCTGCCGTCGACCCGAGCGGTGACTCGGCGCCCACCAACCTGATCTATCTGACCGTCCAGGCAGTAGATGAACCAGAACCCACCCAGGGAGCAGGAGGAGGAGCAGGAGGAGGAAGCGTACCCCACAGCAGATGCGAGGAGTATTGGGTCTGTCAGGACTGGACAGACTGTTTTCCTTCAGGAAGCAAGAGCCGTTCCTGCGTCGATCTCACCGACTGCCAGACCGACGTGAACAAACCACCGACGCAGAAGAACTGCACGTACATACCCACCTGTTATGACCACATCAAGAACGGGCGGGAGACCGGCGTCGACTGCGGCGGACACTGCGGACCCTGCCCCACCTGCGAAGACGGCATACAGAACCAGGAAGAGACCGGAATCGACTGCGGCGGACCATGCCCCGACATATGCCCAAGCTGCACAGATGGCATACAGAACCAGGAAGAGACCGGAATCGACTGCGGCGGACCATGCCAAGCGTGCCCCACCTGCGAAGACGGCATACAGAACCAGGAAGAGACCGGAATCGACTGCGGCGGACCATGCCAAGCGTGTTCAGAAAGGCCGTTCCTTGAGGCACCGTTCGGAAGCAGTGGCCCGGGCATGTGGGCCATCCTCGCTCTCCTGCTGCTGCCGATACTCCTCTTCATCGCCAGGAAGAAACTCCGGCAGGGATACGGCTGGGCGACCTACAAAGTCGAGAGCTATGTCCATTATCTCATGACCCCAAAAGCGAGGAAGCCGGAGGATATTGTGGAGTCTGTCTTCAGCAAGCTCGAAACGCTCCATGACCACATCACCGCAGTCACCTCCCACGAGACCATCGAACAGCTGGTCACCGAGATGAGGGAATACGTCTCCTTGATGCTCGGTATCGACTATGCTTTCACCCCTGATGAGCTCGGGAAAGAATTGGAGAACCACAGGGTTCCGGGGGCGCTCGCCCAGAAGATCCAGCGCTTCTTCAGGCTGCTGGAGACCCTCCGCTTCTCTGAAGAGGGCCTTGCCCAGGAACACCTGGAAAGAATCCTCGGAGAAGCGAAGCAGCTGGTCAGCACCATGGCAGAACAGCAGGGGACCCTTTCCAGCACGATAACCAAAGGAAACGCCAACATGCTCCTCGGAAAAGTGAGACGGGCGTTGCGGGCAGGGAAGATACAGCAGGCGGCCGAAGCATATAAGGAGCTGCTGGGAGTCTATCACGTGCTCAGCGAAAGAGACAAGACCGGGATCTATCAGCAGATAAAGAGGATCCACGGAAGCATCATCAAAGGCGTCCGGGAAGCGAAAGAGGCGGGCAAAGAGTGAAAGGAACCTTCAACCGGCGACAGCGGAAGCAGGGATGCCAGGGAAACCACAGAAAAGCATTAAAACCCCCGACGTGTAGAAAAGAAAGGAAGAGGTCACAGACAAGCATGGAACCGGCAAATTTTCCCAAAGGGCGCGGGAATCTGGCTCTCGCATTGTTCTTTCTAGGTGTTCTGCTCGTCTCGGCGCCCATCGCTCTGGCCAGCAACCCTGTATTCATAGACCTGCCGTCCAATTTCACCATCGCAGAGGATGCCCGCTTCGAATACCTGGTGCACGGCTATGATGCAGATGCAGAATATCCTCTGAATTTCTCGGACAACTCGGCTTCCTTGCTGCCGGTGTTCCACATGGAGAACTATAACGACACCTATGCGCTGATCAACTTCACGCCCCGCAATGATGACGCACAGCAGGTGGTCACCATCAACATCGTTGTCCAGGATTCCGGAACCCCCTTCGAAGGCAGCTCACAGTTCATCACCTTCAACATCACCAACACGAACGATCCGCCGAACATCACCGGATGGTCGCCTGCCATCCCCACCCCCAGCATCAGCGAGAACAACAGCCTGGGGTTCAACTTTGACTACAATGCGAGCGACGATGACCTTATCCACAACCCTCCGGTGGACAGCCTCAGCAACACCTACACCTTCGACGGCACGCTCATCACCATGAACAGCACCTGGCAGTACACCCCCGGATTCTGCGATGCAGGAAACCACAATGTCACGCTCATCGTCTCCGACGAGTACAACGCGACCGACAGCAAGACCTGGAACATCAGCGTGAACAACACCAACCGCGTCCCGGTGCTCAACACCTCCATCGACAACTACACCTGGGCAGAGGACACCAACCTCACAAACATCTTCAATCTCACCGACCATTTCTATGATGCCGACAACCTCGAATGCAGCGGAAGCAACAAGGACAACATCAGCTTCACCGTAACAGGGAACTCGTCGGTCCATGTTTTCATCGACGAAGCCGACTTCTCGGTCACGTTCGCGCCCGACAAGAACTGGTACGGCACCGAAGCCATCATCTTCACCATGAGCGACGGCAGGAACCAGACGGACAGCAACACGGTCATCCTCAACGTCACCAATGTCAATGACCCTCCGATCATCCAGACCATCGGCAACCACACAGGGGCAGAACACGGCCTGTTCAGCTATCAGGTGAACGCGTCGGACAATGACACGCAGAGCCTGTTCTACTACGATAATACGACCCTTTTCGACGTTTCCGGATCGGGCCTCATCAGCTTCACCCCTGCAGAGGGCCAGAACGGCACCTATTCCATCAACATAACCGTCGGAGACGGAGAGTTCAACGTGTCGAGCATCATGAACCTCACCATCCGGAGGAACCATGCCCCCACGATCACCAGCTACAGCACCCAGAACCTCACCGAGAACTCGGCGTTCACCATGGATGTGACGGCCCAGGACAGCGACAATGATTCCCTGGCCTTCACCGACAACAGCACGCTGTTCAACATCAGCACGTTCAATGCCACCGCCGGCCGGATCTCGTTCACCCCGGACAACAGCATGGTGGGAAACCACACGGTCAGGATAACCGCGAACGACAGCTGGGGGGCGACGAACTATACCGACATCATCTTCTCCATAGCAGACATCAACAATCCCCCGGTCCTGGCGAGCATCGGAGACCAGGAGTGGCGGGCAGACAACCTGTTCACCTTGCTCATCACCGCCAGCGATGCTGACGACGACGTCCTGAGTTTCACCACCAACACGACGATGTTCAACCTGACTGCTGTCTCCTCGACCAGCGCGCTGATCAACTTCACGCCAGGCCAGGCCGACCTGGGCAACCACAGCATCATCATCAACGTGAGCGACGGCCTTCTCTCGGACATCGAAGTGTTCACCTTCAGCATCCTCAACAACTCCCGCCCCCTGCTCCTGAACATCACCAACCTCACCGCAACGGAAGACCAGAACTATGTCCATGTCTTCCGGGCCAACGACACGGACAATGATTCGGTCGGCTTCTCGCTGAACGCCTCCTTCTTCACCATCGAACCTCGGGGGCATGAGCAGGCGATCATCAACTTCACCCCAGACTATACAAACGTTGGCAACCATACCCTGCGCATCAACATCAGCGACGGTTGGAACGGGACCGATGAGGCCATCTTCATGCTCACCGTCATCGAGGTGAACGACCCGCCCTACTTCAATCCGAACATCACCAACCAGACGACCTTCGAGAACAGCAATTTCACCTGGTACATCAGCGGAAGCGACGAGGAGAACAACAGTCTGGCGTTCGGAACCAACAGCAGCCTCTTCAACCTGACCCCGGTGAACTATTCCACTGTCCTCGTCAATTTCACGCCGCAAAGCGCAGATATCGGCAACCACTCCATCCTCTTCAACCTCAGCGACGGCACCACCACCATCACCAAGATCATCCGGTTCCGGATCGTGTTCAACAACAACCCCCCGACCATCAATGCCCGCTACCCCGCCGGACAGACAGTCACCCTCCAGGAGAACAGCAGCCAGCTCTTCAACGTGACCGCCCAGGATCCGGAGAGCCAGCCGTTGACCTATATATGGAGCGTCGACGGGACGAACATCAGCAACCAGTACCAGTTCAATTATACACCCGACTTCGCCTCCGCAGGGATAAAGAACATGTCGGTCCTGGTAAGCGACGGGGTCCACAACACGAGCACGTCATGGACCGTCAACATCACCAACCTCAACAGGCCCCCTCGTTTCGGCATCGTCAACGTCAGCAGCTGGGCAGGTGGTGATTTCAACAGCACCGAACAGTCAGGGTCACGGCTCCGGCTCTTCTACAACGGAAGCTTCGCCATGTCAGGCACGTATAACACGACCACGTTCGATCTCAGGGAAGACGCAGGATACCTCAACATCACCGAGATCGACGTCAGCAGCCGGATGCCCAACGGAACCAACATCACCTTTTATGTCCGGACATCTGCAGACGGGAGCAGCTTCTCTTCATGGAACATCTCCCCAAGAGCCCAAAACAACGACAGCAGATACCTCGTCCGCGCAGCAAAACAGGAATATCTCCAGTTCAAGGTCTTGCTGTCGACCAACGATTCCTCGCAGAGCCCGAACATCAGCCAGGCCAACATCCACTATATCATCGATGATTTCGAGGCCAACGAGAAGACTACCACTCTCTGGGTCGACCTGGACGATTATTTCTCAGACCTTGACGGAGACGACAACCTCACCTACAATTATTCGGCTCCTGCAAGCATATCGGTCGCCATAGAGGCCGGCACGAACATCGCCCGCATCTATGCAGACGGTCCAAAGACAGCAGAGGTGCGGTTCAGCGCGACCGATCCATGGAACAGGACCGTCTACAGCAATAACATCAGTCTCACGTTCATAGACATCCCCGAGAGCACCTCATCCACCAGCTCGACAGGAGGGGGGAGTTCGGGAGGGGCATCCTACATCACCATCACCAAGACCAAGCTCGTCAACCAGACATCCAACAGGACAAAATATTTCTCGCTGGAGATCCTCAATCCAGGAGTCATCACCATCTTCGAGAACCAGACCATGCAGGTACCGCTCTACATCGAGAACCACGACAACAAGACATTCCATAATATCTCGTTCATCGCTGTGGCCGGCAACCAGACCCTCAACTTCTCATTCTTTCCAGAGAATATCGGCGAACTGAAACCAGGCCAACGGAGGGACCTCAACCTGACCATCGGGTCCCATCGTGATTACGGAAACTACGAGGTCACCATCGAAGGACGGGTCACCCGACCGAAATACACCGACCGGCTCAAGATACTGGTGAGCAGCCTGGAGCTGGGAGAAGAGAACAGGAGCCAGCTCAACACCCGGATAGCGCTCACCCGGGATCTCTTCGCGAGCAATCCTGAATGCCTCGAGCTCAATGAACTGCTCTCCCGAGCAAAACAGGCAGTGGGAGAGAACCGGTTCCGCACCGCCGGCCAGCTTATCGACGAGGCGCTCCAGGGCTGCAAATACCTCATCAACCAGAAAGACATCAATGTGGAATACCCGTTGAAGAAAGAAGGCATCATCGGGACCATGGGGGCATTCTTCACCCGCATCTGGAAGAACCTGCTGATGTTCTTCCATGACCTTTTCGGCTAGCGCTTCCCTGCCAGAGGGAAAGGAGCATGACCCGCGGCCCGTCCGTCATGTTCGACAGGGGAACGTCCAGAAGAGCGAGAGCAGTGATGAGAAACCAGATTCAAGATGCTAAGACTTTTCGGAGACGCTGCAGCCGATCATAGTATCGCTCCTTCTTGCTTTCCTCCACATATTGGTAATGCTTGACCATCTCGGAATATCTGCTTCGCCAGGACTCGCGGTTCTTCGCCGTGATCCGGGCGGGTACCTTGTCCAAGAGTTTCTGCAGGTGGGCTTCGTGCGGTATGCTCAGAAGGACTGCCCGGTGGGCTTCCTGCAGATGCCGATAGGCGGTCTCCTGTGCTGCAGGAACAAGCTTCTGATAATGCCGGAGGACAGCAGCATATTCCTTCTTCGCAAGGCCATACTGCTTGCTCTTTGCGAAGCCGAGACACTTCTTCTGCAAGAACAGGAAACGTTTGAGCTCGTGGCTTGCCTCTTCAGGAAGGAAGAAATGATGATATATCTTCCGTAGGGGACTGAGATAGCGCCGCGTGACTGCCTTCAGAGGCCTGAGCCCTGACCCGGAAGCCTGTTCAGAGCGCATGGTGATCAAGAAGATGACCTTCCGGAAGCGTTCCTCCACTGCCGAGAAAGAAGCCACGTGGTTAGCGGGGCTATATTCTGTCTCGATGAGATATTCAGTGAACCTGACAATCTTCTCTTTGATGTCCCGAGGCAGCTGCCGCCGGGCGATGATGGCGGGGAGGTCGTCAAAGCTGATCTGTATCTTGAGATCGAAATAGTCGACGAAGAACTCCTTGATGAGCTTCAGCAGCGCTTCACGATCGTTCCCTAACTGGTTCAAGCGCGAAAAATAGCTTGCTCTGAGCTCTTTCAGGGTGAGATGGGTCCGTGTGGCTCCCCTTCGGGCATGATGGTGTTTTCCCATCGACGATATCGTTGGCCGGGGCGAATATAAATGTTTCGCTGCGAACTCACCCCATCCCTCCCCTTATCCCACCACACCACCACTTCCCGGGAAACCCCGGAGTATCGGTCCTGTGCGAATAAGATTTATAAATGGTGGACTGTTCACCTGGCAGATGGATTATGCTGAACTCCTGAACAGAGCAAGAGAGAAGTCCCCTGAAAAGACCGTTTCAAACGAACGTTTTGAGATCCCGCGCGTCCGTGGCCACATCCAGGGGGTCAGGACTGTCATCAGCAACTTTTACCAGATAGCCTCCGCGCTCCACCGGGAACCCGCCCACCTGCTGAAGTTCGTGCTCAAGGAACTTGCGACACCCGGAGACCTCAAGAAGAACGCAGCCATCATCGGTTCAAAAGTCCCAGCCACACGGATCAACCAGAAGATAGAAGACTATGCGTATGCATTCGTGTTCTGTCCTGTCTGCAACCGCCCCGATACCAGGATCGTGAAAGAGAAAACCCGACACACCCTGAAATGCCAGGCATGCGGAGCGGTGTCCCCTATCAGGAAGCGTCTCTGAGGAACGCGACATCCCTCGTTCCGCCGGGAAGACGAAAGACACAGCCAAGAGCAGCAAACATGATATTTCTTAAAGAGCACACGAAAGACGGCAGGAAGCTCGTGGCCATCTGCGACAAAGCATTACTTGGCAGGACACTCAGAGAGAAAGATGTCCTGCTCGACCTTGGTTCATCATTCTATGCAGGCAGACCGGCAGACCCTGCCAAGCTCCCGAACATCCTGAGATCGTGTCTCTGCATCAACGCTGTGGGCAGAGAGAGCGTCGGTCTCCTTGTCGCAGAGGGGCTGGTGGAAGAAGGAAGCGTAAAGAAGGCAGAGGGTGTTCCCTTCGTACAGGTCTATTTCCTGTGACCTGAAAGGCGCCGCTTCAGCCGAACCACTTGCCCAGCCCTGTCTGCTTTTCCTGGTCCCTGCCGAAATTGTCCTCTATCCTCCTCCGGGTAAGTTCCAGGGTCTGTTTCAGATAGGGAGAGACGCCATATTTTTCGGCGAGACTGATGCTGGGTTCCAGATACTTCACCACACTGCCTTCAGAGACCGTGAAGATTATCCTGCCGCCGCAGGAAAGGCAAATGCCCTTAAGCGGCGGTCGCCGGTATTTCTGGTTGCAGTTGACACAACGGAACTGCTGCTGTGAAAATTTCCTGAGATTCCCTTTGATGTCCTTGAGGAAATGCTTCTCGATGACCAGGGTCGCTACGCCCTTTGCCTCTACGGCGCGTATGCGTGTCGCGAGCTTCATCTGACCTCTGAGCTTGTCCTCCATGGACGGCAGGGTCTTGTAAGCGGAACAGGTCACGCCCATATTCAGGGAAGATACGGGATGGGTGAAATGCATGCCTTCATACTGCCGGGGTTCGGCAAGATGCTTCCCCAGCTGGTCCACGTCAACATCCCAGGGATATTTCAGCTGCTCTGCGGCATGATAGAGTTCGAGAGGATAGGATGCGGCCACATCCATGCCGTGCACCATATCATCGACCTCTGACGGGACCAGCCGTTTGGTGAGCACAAGAGGGGCGTCCATGGTCTTGGCTCCCCGCTTGTCCGGGAGGTACTGAGCAGAGAAATTGAGGAACCCGTCGAGCAGCAGCATGACGCAGGCCTCATCGCCGTCGCAATCCCTCCGCAGACCCGCATGCCAAAGAGGATGGGCAAAACACCCCTGGGTCTTGCTGAAACCGATGATCCTTCCGATGAGCCCTGCAGAGATGTGCGGAGCAAGACCGATCACCAGAGTACCCACAAGGTCCTTCTTCGTCCGGAACCTGTAATAGGGCGGCAACCCATAGAGCTTCACCAGAAGGTCATCGATGAAACCGCCGACCTTGAAGAGGACCTGGTCAGCAGACTCATCGGTGCTCTTTCCGCCGGGAAGGACCAGGTCCTGCGGCTTGAGCTCGATGACCTGGTCGTCGGAGACCAGCGTTTTGCCGTCGACATCATGGGTATACCCTATCCCCTTGAGCCTCTCGATGGACGTCCCTATCTCCCGGGGCTTGAAATGGGTCAGCGGCACCTCGGACATATCATACCGGGTCGTGCCGTCCTTGTTCACGAAGATGTTGTTCTTCGCCCGGAGTATGCCCTTCGCAAGATGTTCAGGGATGTGGTCCTTGTTCGCCGTCCCTCTCACGCCCTTGATGAGATCGGGATAGACCGACATCCCCAGCTGTTTCAGGGTCTTCCGGAAGAGCTGGTTGATGTTGATGGCGCGGCGCGAGAAGGACGCGCAGTTCCCGTATTTTTCAGCTTCCTTCTTCGGGAGCAACCTCCCGTCGTCGGTGATGAACCGCTGCTCATTCCGCTTGCCGGTCTCTGCATTGTGCTTGAACAGCTCTTCCTCCCCGGTCTCTGAAACATACCATGGAAAATCCGCAGTGACCTTTCCGCTGGCCATGGCCGCCTGGAAGCTGCGCAATCTGCCGCCCTCTTCCCCCACGGGGAAGAGCGTGTGGGGCGAACCGGTCATCTTGCGCTGCTTTGCCTTCTCCGGCCGCCCCATCCTGGCACCGATAAAGGTCCCTGATTTATCTTTCAGCCGGATCGTCGACCACTGCTCAACAAGCGAGAAGGTCTTCGTGTCCTTCTTTTCCTTGTCTTTGATGATGGCATCCAGGACACGGAGACGCCTCTCGGCCAGCGGACCGACCCTGCGCAGGATCTCTTCCTCTGAACCGGACATCTCCAGATCGGCCAGTTCCACAAGACCGAGCGCGATCAGAAGCGAATGCAGGGTGTCCCGCCCCAAGAGCAGGGATGCCAGGTTCTCGTCGACACCATGGGGAACACCCATCAGCTCAAGTATGCGCTTGACATCGCCTGAAGTTTTCATGACATAACGATGATGGAGGGGGTCATAGGACAGGACGCCTCCTGGTTCTCCGGCCGAAGCGTCTGCCGCAAAAGCGTCCAGGAGAGTTGCAAGACTCTTCAAAGAGATGGCGTTCCAATGGAAAAGGAAGTCCGGATGAAGCGGGATGTTCAGTGCAGAGGCGAAACGGACGGCAGCAAAGAGCGAAAGCCGCGTCACCAGAGGGCGCTTCTGAAGACGGAGAAGATGGGCAAAAGGAATACGGAGGTGGGCGGCAGCCTTCTCCAGGTCCAGGGAGCCGAACAGGTCGACGATCCCCTTCTCAAAGTCCTTGACAAACCATTCCTGGTTGTAGCCCGCCGGGATGAGCAGGTGACCGTTCTCTGAGAAATCTCCATAGGAAAAGAGGATGTCCCCCAGGAAAAGTATCTCCTTGACTTTCATGGCGAGACGTCTGGCCTGGTCTTCGCTCGTTATCTTCACCACAGACCCGTCAAAGAGCTTGACGATGGGCCCTTCGATGGCATCACAGAACGTGATGGCAGCCGCTTTTCCCGGACGCTCGACCTTGAGCTGGGTGCCTGTCGCTATATAATCATAGAAAAGGTGGGCTGTCCCCGGATGGATTGCTGCAGCGCTGAATCCTGTCGCCCTTGTCCTTCCGTAACGCAAACGGAAACCACCCGGCTCCATGGGATTGGAAAGGACCGGACGGCCCGCGACCAGGTCGGCGATGTAGGTATAATTGGGAGACAGACGCGGTGATTCACTGTTCCCCTGGGTTGTGCCGCTTCCTGCTTTCGCCTTCTTCTGTATGATGAGGAAGTCATGCAAAAAATCCCAGTCCAGATGAAAGTCGGCACCCCACTTCTTGAGGCGTTTCCGAAGCTTCGGGGCCTTCAGGGCAAGCATCGAAAGGACAAGACAGACCCCCGAACGTATCTTGTTGGTCTCAACCCGGGGCAGGTCCTTGTAATTGGAGACCTCTATCCGCTCAGACGGTTCGCCGTCGATCTCGACGGCCAGGTGGGAGACCAGGAAACCCAGCTCCTCCGGGCTCGGGTGGTATTGCAGGTTGGTGATCCGCTCATGATAGTCGTCCAGCTCGATGATGAACCGGTTTATCTCATCTTCACCAGGATCGTAGGCAGCAAACCCCATGATGCCCCGAAGATAGTCGCCGATGAGGACGCAGACCGACGCGCCGGTGCCGCCGGCACCCCTGATCGGACCTGCAAAGGAAAGGGCCAGATACTCTTTCCCGTCCTTTCTGCGCTTGATACGCAACTCGATAAACCCTTCCAGCGGAGCAGAAACAATGCCCACCGTATGATACGCAAACCCTGCACGTATGCCTGCTTCCAACGCCTCCTTCCTGTCGGTGAAGCTGCAGAACTTCTCTTTGGCCACCTCTTCCGCGATCACCAGGGCCACTTCCCACGCCAGGGCACCATACTTCTTCTCCAGCTCTTCAATGCGGCGGTTCAGTCCTGTCCCTTTGAGCTGCGGATAGGCGATGCTGAGGAGCCCCTCTACCCGCTGGGCCATGTTCTCGGCGAGGAAGATGCTGACCTTGTCCTCAGGATCAAATCCCTGGGCGCGTGCCTTTCCTGCCAGAGCATAGAGCTTGTTCACTTCGATGTCCATCCCCTGGAAATAGGCTTCCATCTCCGGCGACGCCGGCGTGCTCTGCGTTTGTTTCGTCATCGTGTCTTCTGTTTCCCTGCGGGCATCATTCATCGTCCATGAAACGGAGAAGTTTCACTCCACGGCTCTGGAGATTGACCATGGGCACCCTTGCCGGCTCGGGATGATGCCCGACCTTCTTCTGGAACGAGGTCGTCCGCTGCCAGCAGGACCCGCTCAAGAGCGTGACATTGCGATAGTGCGAAGCAGATGCTTTGTGTATGTGGCCGGAGACGAAGATGTCGGGCACCTCGGTGATGGCCAGGGGGTCCGGAGCCACCGGGACATAGAGTGTGGACGAGTGCGCCGGAGCGAGATGACGCCTGCGCAGAAGGAACTTCATGACCAGGTCTGCCCGGTCATACCCTCCCTGGTTCCGTATATGGTCCACGTGCGCGATATAATAATCAAAGCTATAGCCATGGTAGAGAAGGACGTCCACACCGGCAAACCCCTCCTGCTCGCCGATACGGATCATGGAAGGGTTCGATACCATGATGACATTGTCCAGTGCATAGAGCTCCCGGGTAAGGTCGGCATAGATGGGCGGCTGCGGCTCGGCCAGCCGTGTGGCATCGTGGTTGCCGGGACAGATGATGATGGAGATGTGCGGCGGAAAACGTCTGAGATATCTTGTGAGTTCATCGTATTGTCCTGTTATCTCCGGGATGAGCAGTTCGGATTCCTGCCGGGGGTAGATGCCTATGCCATCCACCATGTCTCCGACTATGAAAGCGTACTTGATCTTCTTCACCCTCTGGCGTTGTTCCTCGTCGCCCACCTGTCCGTTGAGCCATGCGATGAAACGTTCGAACGGCTCCTTCAGAAAATCGACCGACCCGATATGCAGATCAGAAAGGAAGATGGCGTACTCCTCGACCGGCGACTTCTTCATCTCTTTGTTGAGCGGGATATCCGGCCAGGTGATGCTGTTGGCATAGATGATCCCTTTTCCCTGTATGCCTGTGATGCCTATGACTTCGTCGTGGACCAGGGATTTCGCCTTCCCGAAGAGTTCCTGCCGGGATTTAGAGACCAGGACAGTGGCTTTTCCTGTCGGGTCTTCCAGCGTCAGGATGATGTTGTGGTTCTTTGTCTCTTGTTTTTCATAGAGACAGCCGATGAACACGACCGGCTCGCGCTCTCCTGTTCCCTGTATCCTGCTGATGGCAGTCGCTGATCTGAGTTCCTGCCTTCCCCGGAGGAGCTGGGACAAGAAGCGATATCTCGCGTTGAAATACTGGACAAAGTCCTTGACCTCGCGTTTTTTTGAATCTTTGACATAGGAACGCAGTACCTTGACCTTGCCCCGCCGCGGAGGAAGCACATCAGCATAATTCTCCTGCAGAAACAGGTCTATCTGCTTCTGCGTCAGGGTCTCATCGGCAAGAAGCGCAGAAAGCTCGCGGGCCTGTCTCTCATTGATGCTCCTGATGACCTCTGGCGGAAGAAGGAATTGCCGTTGGAAAAAGACGCTGATCAGCTTCTTTCGGATCAGGCCGAGGGCTTCCTCTGCAGAGTCGCCTGTCTCTGTCTGCTCCTTATGCTCCGTGGGTATCATGTGAGGGTCCCTCGTGGCGGGCTGCTTGCTGGGTTGCAGCACAGTATGGCCCTTCAGAGGTTCAGTGCGTCCTGTAAAAAGGAAAGCGTCTTGTTCTTCATCGAACGGGGGATTCCTGGGCTGATCTCTCTCGTCCGCCCGTAGCGTCCCTTGGAGATGACCTTTGCGTTGAGGATGCCTGTCATGTCCAGTTCGGAAAGGACGTCGCTCACGCGGCGTTGGGTCAGCGGACGCAGACCGACGCGCTTGCAGATATCCCGATAGAGCTCATAGACGTCCCCGGTATAGACCGGCTGGCCGCTTTGCTTGGGCAGAGCAAGGCTCGCATAGAGGACGGCCTTGTGGTGCTTTGGCTGGGTCTCCACAAGCTCATTCACCCTGTCTTTCTCTATCTTTTCCTCTGCCTTGTCGAGGTTTGCTATGGAAACGGTCTCCTGTTCCTGCCGCTCTGCCAATTCACCGGCAACCCGAAGGAGTTCCAGTGCCCTGCGGGCGTCACCATGCTCTCTTGCCGCATAGGCTGCGCACTTCTCTATAACGCCCGGTTGAAGTGTCCCTTCCTTGAAAGCGATCTTCGCTCTCTTCTTGAGGATGCTCTTTATCTGCAATGCGTTGTAGGAAGGAAACACCAGCTCCTCCTCTGAAAGCGAACTCTTGATGCGTGGGTCCAGAAGATCGATGAATACCAGATCATTGGAAATACCGACAAGAGATATGTGAGCATTTTTCAGGTCTCCGTTTATCCTGGTAAAATTGTAAAGAAGCTCGTCCCCGGCTTTTTTTACCAGCTGGTCGATCTCATCAAGGACGATAAGTACCGCCTGTCTCTTCTGGTCTATGGCATTGAAGAAGATACCATACACCTCATCTGTAGGAAGCCCTGTCGGCGGTATCTCTTTTCCGGTCTCCCTTGCCAGTTGCGCGACCATCCGATACTCTGTGTCTGCCACTTTTTTGAGCTTGCAGTTAAGATAGATTATCTGGAGGGGCAATTCCTTCTGCGCAGCCACCTCTTTCATCTGCTGGATGACGTGCTTGACACAGAGTGTCTTTCCTGACCCGGTCTTTCCGTAGATGAAAAGGTTTGACGGCTTCTCCATGCGGAGAGCAGGGGCCAGCGTGTTTGCTATGACCTGGATCTGCTCGTCCCTGTGGAGAACTTCACCGGGCATGAAGTGGGCCTGTATGGCTTTCTTGTTGATAAAAAGGGATTTCTTTGTCAAGAAGGTCTCAAAAAATGTCTTCAGTTCACCCATGGGGGTTGTCCGGTTTTCTCAAGCATATATATATTTTTCCATTTGACCAAAAAAGCCCCACCCCTTGGTTTCCTGTGGAATAGGTGGGTGGGTGGTGGTCTCTCTCTGTTTTTTTTTTGAATGTGTCTTTCCTGCTGTTCGCTGCATCACCGGTTTGTTGTATTGGTCGTGTCCTGTTTCCCTCGTCTTCACGTCTTTTTCTTTTCTGTCTCACCTTTTGTTTCTTCTGTTCATTTTTTCATCTGTTTTTTTCCTTTTGGTTCCATTCAGGTATTTTGGTATCAGACATCAGACATCTCGTATCATTGGTGTCCTTCTTTCTTGTTCGTTCTTTTCTTTTTCTCTTTCGGTTTTCTTGTTTTCCTGTTCTCTCTTTTTTCTTTTAGTCCTTCTTTTTCTTCTTTTTCTTCTCTTTTTTGTCTTTCTTTCTTCTTTTTTCCTCTCTTCTTTTTCTTTCTATATTGTAAATAATAATATATAATATATAATATATAATATATGTAATGTATAGTATAATATATATAGTATGATGTATATAGTATAATATATAAGATGTGATGTGTAATCTATGTGGTATGTCTCATAATATGTGACTCACAATATATAGTTTATAACATATGTGATGTGGTGATGTTAATGCTGTGAAAAAGGGATATTAATAATTAATATTAATAATATAAAACAATAATATGAAAAAAACAATAATATGAAATAATGATGTGACTGTTTTATGATCTGTTGAACATAAATGATGAACATAAAATAACACGGTAATAAATGATAATAAATGAATAATTGATAATAATTGATAATAAATAACCAGAGACTGCGTCGATTCACATGCTGTGCGTTCTATCGTCCGGTGCCTACTCTGTGTCCGCTCTTTTTTCAGCTATCTCCTTTTAGCCCTCTCCTTTTTTAGCTCTGCTCCGAGCACACCTTTCTGCCGAACCAACAGAAGAGGCAGACAAGACCAACCCCCACCCCTCTACCTCTCCTCCACAGGAAACAAAGGTGTCTGTGTCTTAACCGACTGAAGACAAAAAGAGAAAGATTTTTATATGAGCCTTCTTTTAAAAGAATGAGTCTGTTCGCTGCAGCCATGCAACAGACCGAACAAACCCATGATTGTTGTTCCAACGGAAAAAAGAGGGAGGTGCGTCTCAAAATGGATATCCTGGCAGTTATCTTAAGCATTATCATCGGTACATTGGCGGCGATAGTGTACAGCCTCAGAATTTTGGTCATGCTGGAGCGGAGGATCGCCCGCATCGATATCAACATGACGAAGATCGTGACCCGGCTCGAAAGAGAAGAGCTGAAGATCGAGGCGGAAGAACGGAAGATCGAAAGAAGAGTGGCGCCAAGAAAGAAGCCGAAGAAAAGGGCGAAGAAACGACGCTGAGATTTGCATGTCGCAGGCGCTCTTTTTCCTCTGGTTTCTCCTTTTTTCTTTTTCTCATCCTTCTTTCTGTCCTGGGCCGCTCCTGTTGCATCACTTTCTTCAGGAAGCAGGTTCCAGATCAAACTCGACCACGAACCGGGCCAATTCCTCAACAGAGAGGCCCTTCAGCGTCGCCTTCTCTTTCGTGATGCGATAACTCCGTCCGGTCTGGTCGAGATCCTCCAGAGCGACCAGCAACCAGTCATCCGAACCGAACTGGACAGCAAGATAGGATTCTGCTCCGAAGAGCCGAGAAAACGAGAGGAGCGCATCCATCTCTTCTTTGGGAAGATACTTCACCTTCTCTTTGGTCTTCTTGCACTCCACAGCAAACACCCTTCGGCCCTTCCCCACGAGCAGATCCGGACCGGGGTGGCGCATGGAACCCGAACCGGCGCTGCGTATCGCAGCAAATCCATGGTCCCAGAAACGACCCAGCAGATCATTCTCGGCCAGGGTGCCTATCCGTTTTCTCTGTGAATGTTTGCTCAAATTCAACCACCCTTCACACTCCTGAACGAAAATTTTATATAAGCATTTCCTTTAGGTCATGATTGAACATGGTTTCCAAAAGAACGCTCCCCCTGGCGGCGATGGAAAAACTGCTGAAACAGGCGGGAGCCGCCAGGGTGTCTGACGACGCAAAAGCAGCACTGAAAGAGACGCTTGAAGAGATGGCCCTGGACATCGGCGCAGAGGCGTGGAAATATGCGCAGCACGCCGGAAGAAAGACGGTCAAGGCAGTGGATATCAAGCTCGCTTCTAAATGATGCTCCTGACCGTTTCGTTGTTTCTCCTGTCCGCTCCCCGGGAAATACGAACGCTCCGCCCTAGATGGTGAGGGTCATGAAGTCTTTGGCCGTCATCGTGTTACTGAAGATGGCTTTCGCTTCCTTGAGCAGGACGGCCTTGTCCTTGTAACGCTGGGAAAGGTGGCTGAGGATGAGTTTCTTGACACCTGCTCTCTTCGCGATGGTCGCGGCGTGGGCTGCGGTGAGGTGCTGGTGCTCCCTGGCCTTATCCTCAAGGTCCGAGGTATAGACCGCTTCGCAGACGAGAATGTCGGCATCCTTGGCAAGCCGGCAGGCAGCGTCGGTAAGCAGGGTATCGAAGATGAACGCCACGGTCTTTCCCTTTACCACATAGGTCACGTCATCCGGCGAAATCTCTCTTCCTGCCAGGGTGACGTTCTTACCGACGGAAAGTTCACCCAGGAGTGGGCCTTCTTTCAGGCCCAGCGCTTCTGCTTTTTTCATATCAATCCTTCGTCGGTCTTTCAGATGGAAGGCATAGCCATTACACGCGATCCGGTGCCGGAGAGGGATCGCCTCAAGGGCATATTCCCTGTTCTCATAGAACACCCCTTTCTGCACTTCTTCGACCCTGATGGTCAACTTGTTATCGAACTCATACAGCCGGAGCATCAGCGCAATCTTCTCCTTGATGCCTGGCGGGCCATAGATGACGAGTGTCCCTTTGTGCCCGGATCCCGAAAGCGTCTGAAGCAGACCAGGCAGACCCAAGACATGATCCCCGTGCCAGTGCGTCAGCAGGATCCGCCCTATCTTGCTCGGTTTCATCCCCGCAAGCTTGAACTGCCGCTGAACAGACTCGCCGCTATCGATGAGCAGATACTCTCCTTTGTGTTCGAGGACCATCGCCGTCTGGGCCCGTTCTTTGGTGGGCACCATGCAGGATGTCCCGAGGAAGGTCAGTTTCATGGTATTCACGCCGTTCTGTTCTTTCCTGTTCTTCGTTCTCTGTTCTTTTCTGTTCTTTTTTGTGCTGGCTCACCTGCCTATGTCGTTTGCGGTATTCACTGGCCAACACGATTAAGTTTAATAAGCTTTATAAATGTAACCCTGTCTTGCGTTGTTATGCACTCATGCATCGTTATGCACATATCGGTGATATTATGGTGAAGATATGGTGAAGACCATCGTGAAAAGCACGCTTCTGGAGGCAGGCGTCTTAACAGAAGAAGGCGACGAGGCAAGGGAGCTCTACAACCAGTCACGTTTCGGCGCGATACAGGGGAAGAAAGTCAACCTTTCGCTTTTCGACGCGCTTTTCCTGCTCCAAAAAGGCCGCATCACCATCCACGGAAAGAGCGGCCGACGAATGAATGAAACCCAGTTCCTTCGAAAGGCGCGAAAGATGACGGCAAATTTCGATACCCGCTACGCCGTATTCGCAGACCTGCGGAAAAGAGGTTACATAGTCAAGACCGCGCTGAAATTCGGGGCGGATTTTCGGGTCTATGACCGGGGCATCAAGCCCGGAGAGGACCATGCTCGCTGGGTCGTCTATCCCGTGGCCGAAACATCCTCCCTCACATGGCATGAGTTCGCGGCGAAGAATCGCGTCGCTCATTCCACCAAGAAGCGCCTTCTCATCGGTGTCGTTGACGACGAGGGCGATGTAAGCTATTGGGAGATCAAGTGGCTGCGTCCCTGATTGCCTGCCAGGATATCCGGCGGGCATCCACGAGGGCGCCGGTTCCACAGGACATGCCCCCGGCTGACAGATGCCTCTGTGCTCCGCGGGTCACGACCCGCAACAAATCAACGAATGCACAAAACAAGCAAAGGTGATGCTCATGGAAGAAAGAACCACGACAGGAATGGAAAACGTCGTCATCATAGGAGCCGGCATCTCCGGGCTGACGGCAGCGATCTATGCGGCACGAGGAAACCTCTTCCCGAAAGTGTTCGGAGGTCTTGAAGAAGGGGGGCAGCTGATGCTCACCACCGAGGTGGAGAACTTCCCTGGTTTCCCCGACGGCATCAAGGGCCCTCAACTCATAGAGCATGCCCGGAAGCAGGCAAAGAAGTTCGGTGCAGGGTTCATCGCCGGTACCGCAGACAAGATAACGAAGATCGACGGCGGATTCGAGGTGTTCCATGGAAAGGGAAGCATGAAGACCAAAACAATCATCCTCTGCACCGGTGCGAACGCAAGGATGCTCGGGCTGCCTTCTGAACAGAAATATGTGGGCCGTGGCGTCTCCACCTGCGCGACCTGTGATGCCTTCTTCTACAAGGACAAAGAGGTCGCCATGATCGGAGGAGGCGACGCTGCCATAGAAGAGGCAGGGACCCTGAGCAAATTCGCCAACAAGGTGTATCTCGTGCATCGGCGCGATGCGCTCAGAGCATCAAAGATCATGCAGGACCGGCTCAAAGAAAACAGCAAGATCGAGGTGGTCTGGAACAGCGTTGTCCAAGAGGTCCTCGGCGATGAGGTGGGTGTCACCGGCCTCAGGCTACGCAACACCAAGACCGACAAGCTTTCTGAACTCAAGGTCGACGGGATGTTCCTGGGTATCGGCCACATCCCCAACACCAAATTCATCGAGGGATTTGTCGACCTGGACGAGAAGGGGTTCATCAAGGTCCATGACGAGGTCAGGACGAGCGTCGAGGGTGTCTTTGTCGGCGGCGACGTTGCGGACCCGGTCTACCAGCAGGCCATCACCGCGGCAGGGTCCGGCTGTAAGGCAGCGCTCATGGCAGAGAAGTATGTGGAAAGCAACGGCGGCGTCTGACCGGCCCTGACCGTCTTTCATCCCATCCCGCGCGTCCCTGTCCCCTTTTCTTTCTTCTCTTCAGCGGAGGATGTTCCTTCCTTCTTTCCCGACGACCAGCTGCAGGTGAGGATACGCTATCTCTATGTCTTTCCTCTTCTTGGTACGATCCAGGAACGTGTGATAGATGTCTGATTTGATGGAGCGGAGATTCTTGTAATAGGCCAGATAGCGGACATTCAGTTCCACGGCCGACTCGAGGAGGGCTACCCGGACGATCGGTTTCCTGAAACGTTCGCTGTTTATCTTTTCCCTGTCAGAGGCGGCCTTTTCTTTATCGTGATGGATCTGTTTCAGCTGATGGTGCAGCTGGGTCTTCTTCTCCTCGTCTTCCTCTTCAGAATGCTGCTTCCTCAGTTCATGGAACAGGTCGACGAGGTTGTGATGGTGGCTGATGATCTTCGGCCGGATCCCCTCCAGATAGCTTTCCATGATGCGTTGGGTGATGTCCTCCAGCATGGTGAATGCCGCCTTCCAATCACTTTCATAGGTGATCTGGACAGAGACCTCGTCCCAGACAAAATAGCCGGTCTTGGTGAAATTGACCACCGCAGACGTCAGGACCATCTCGTTGGGCACGGTTATGGTCTTTCCGGAGAGCTCGTCCGAGTTTTCCAGCAGACCATCCAGGACGGTATACATCATCCTGATCTCGACCACGTCTCCCCGAAGTCCGTTGATGCTTATCCTGTCTTCCAGAGTGTAGGTCTTCACAAAGAGGATGGTGAGCCATCCCACGAAATTCAGGATGGGTTTCTGCAGGGCAAAAGTGATACCGAAGCCCATCAGGCCGAGGGAGGTGAGCCAGGCACCGATGTTGCCGAAGAAGATGGAAACAGAGGCGAGGATGGCGATGAACCATGACAGGTACTTCACGAGGGTGAAGAACGAATAGTATTCCCGCTCCATGTCCATGTAATGGAAATATTTATGCAGGACGTTATCCGTGACATGCAACAGCAGTTTGGTCCCGAAAATGATGAAGACGATGATGAGCAGCCGGGGGAAATAAACGCCCGCTTTGCCATAGAACGCATTGATATTTTCCGCGATGGTGTCCTTGAAGAGCCTCTGATAATAATATACTCCTGTGAGTACGACGGCCCCCAGAAAAAGCAGGGTCCCTACCAGAAACAGCCACCTCTTTCTTTTCATCAGGGACCGGATGCTCTGCTGATATAAAAAGGTTTACTGCAAACGCATCCTGCGGGGGTGTTGCGTCAATTTTATATACCGTCGGGTCCTTCTCACACAGATGAACCGGCACTTCATGAAGGTCCTGGAGAACAAGACTGCAGATCCCTATTGTGTGTTGCGGGTGGAACGCCCCCCTGCGTTTGATTTCCTTGCGGGGCAATTTGTCATGATACGCAGAAAAGAGGATCCCCTGTGTGACAGACGAGCCTTTTCCATCGCTTCGTCTCCTCTGGAAACAGGGCATCTGGAATTCTTCATAAAAAAGGTCGATGCAGGAGCGGTCAGTCCACGACTTTATACTGCACAGCAGGGGGATGTCCTTGAGCTGAGCGGACCATTCGGCAAGTTTGTCCTTTCTGATGTGTCAGCTGGAGACGAGAAAGGGGTCTGCCTCATCGGTGCGGGGTCTGGCCTGGCTCCTCTCCTGAGCATGTTACGGACGCTCGTCCTGCAGAAATATCCCGGGCGGATCCATCTTATCCACAGCACAAGAAAAGCAAGAGATCTTCTCTATCGTCAAGAACTGGAGAGGTACGCAGCAACGCTTCCCCTCGTATCCTACACGCAATATGTGAGCAGGGAAGTCGTTTCCGGCTGCCTGCAGGGCAGGATAGATCTGCAGCAAATCGAGATAAAACATCCGGACGCGGTCTTGGCATATGTCTGCGGTCCCCCTGCATTGGTCGATGATATTGTCGCCGCTTTGAAGAAGAGGGGCCTTTCTGAGGACGCCATCAAGACCGAGAGATATGACTGACCCTTTCTTTCCTGTTCGTCCATGATCGCAACATACGGTCCATCCCCTCCTCCTTATCCTGTGGCGGGCCTTCTCTTCAGATGTTCGATTGTAAGGTTGCCTCTGTTCAGGGTCTTGAAGTCAAGGGCCCAGGAGAAAAGACGAAGCAGCATATGTTGGTTGTCCTGATTGATGTGCCCTGACCGAATCAATATCATATCTTTCCTGCAACGTGTCCATCAGAAGGCCGATATTCTGGCTCGTGAGACCGGACGTACGCACCAGCCAATAGTCTCTGCCTTCCAGTTGCCTTGCCTGCTCCGGACTATGCAGTGCCACCAGACCCTTTTTCTGGTAGCATCGCTCTCGGTCGGTTGCCTGGAAACAAGCAGGTAACAGATAGTACGATAATGACAGCACCTCATAGGCAGGCAACACGATGAGCGGTTCGTCTGCTGCCCGTCGTTCTTCCAGAACCTTTGCGGCTTCGCTCCAACGGGGGTTCATGGTGCTTTGCAACGGGAACAGGCTCATGAGGAGAAGCGACGTGACGAGCATAACGGCAAGCACATTTCGCGCGGTCTTTTTCTGCGTTATTATCGCTCTGCTTGCCAATATGAGCAGGGGGATGGCCGCGATGAGTACATATCTTGTGGTGAACACCGGTATGAAGATGAGTGCCAGGATGAACGGCACAAGATAGGACGCCAGGAGCCAATACCAGAGCAACAGGCCGTCTGCGTTTCCCTTTTTTTCGTCTGTCGATCGTTGGCTCAACAGCAATACAAGGAGCCCCAGGACAAGAACTCCTGTCACGGCTCCGATACGTGAATAGATTGTTCCTTCGATGAGTGTAAGCGTTGTCGTGATGCCATAGGCGAGAGTCGGGCGAGGGAGCCAACCGAGCGTTCCGGTCTGGATGATCCCCGGCAGACGCAGGAGCCAGGGGACGAACAGCAGGAAGATCGCTGCCTGTATTCCTGCCCAGCCGGCAATTCCCTGTTTGGGTTCCTGTCTCTTTGCCTCTTTTTTTGCCTCTTTTTTTTCGGAATGAGCGATGACCGTGAAGAAATGAAGGTTTTGGGCCAGGAGAACAAACACGCCGAAGGGATGGGTGTAGAGCATTGCCGTGCTCGTCAAGATATACCAGCCGCGTGTTCCTGCGGCATCCCTCTCTTTCCACCGGACATACATATAGGTCGACAGCGTCGCAAGGAGGAAGAAGAGCGCATAGGATCGGGCATTCTGGGATGCTGCGATCAGCCCCGGACTGCAGGCGAGAAGCGCTGCAGCAAGGAGCCCTGTCTTTTCGTCATAGTGATGTCGGGCAAGAGCGTATCCTGCCAGCACGAGAAGCGTCCCGAAGAATACCGACAGAAGACGAAGCATGAACACGCTGCTGCCGAAAAGGCCCATCCAGAAATACAAGAACACATAATACAGGGGGGGTGTGGGGTCGTTGCTGTTCCATATCCTCGCGATGCCGTGTTGGCTTTCTGCGGCAGAATACGCTTCATCTATCCAGATGTCTTCTGCGCCGAGCGCTGTCAGACGAAGAAGAAAGGCGACGAGCAGGATGAGAACCAGGATCAGCTTTGTCCTTTGCGTCCTTCTCTTAGTCATTCTCGACTCTTGGTGCGAGGATGAATCCCAGGAAGACCTTGTCAAGTGCTTTGTATTCTATCTTGAGCGGGTAGTCCTTGTTGAACTTAAGCTCTACCTTGTCAGAGAGTTTCGAACCGGCTATCATCTTCTTGAGATATTCGATGGAGTAGCGTGATCTGATGTCATCCCCTTCTATGTCGATCTTGGTGTCATCATCCGCGGTCAGTTCGACCCTTGCCTTGTTGAGGTCGCCTTCTGCTTCCACGACAAACAGGCCTTTCGATGCTATGAACGCCAGGGATTCTGCGACGATGTCGGCATCCTCCACCGCTTCATTCAATGCCGACGAGGGGATGGTGACACTGACAGGAAACTTGAGATCAGGGATCTTCTGTTCCTTCTCCTCCATCTCTATGAGCGGGAGGTGGAATGTCCTCTTCGTCTTTGCCTTCATCTCGACCTTGAGCTTGTTCTCTTCCAGTTCCAGGGTCAGGATGTCTGTGCTGTTGAGCCGGCGAAGGATCTGTTTGAAGTTCGAGAGATTGATGGAGATGTCGGCATCCTTCTCGACCTGATATTCGGTGAAGTTCGAAGCAAGAAGCTTGAAGATGACCATGGCGACATTGGCCGGATCCATGGCCACCAGTTCGATAGCATCTTTGGTCACCCTGAACCTGGCTTCGTTGACGAGCTCAGAGATGATGGTGATGGAGTCCTTGAGATACTTGGGTTCAGTGAGTGTCAATTTCATGATGATTCCCCCGGGTCTTTACTAAAATGCCGGGTTTGGGTGGTTCTTGAGGATTTATATAGTTTATTGCTGTTTCCTGGACGGTTTTCAACCTTTTTCCAGGGGCCGGGCATTCTTTTCCATATTGAAAGGTATGTGGGGTTCAGATAAGGACGGCCTCTCTTTCGCACCCAACATAACCTTTATATATGAGTTCATGCAAGAAATCATCATACCGAGGTGATATTCAATGCTTAAGAAAGCCCAGGGAATTTCTATGAACGTCATTATCATTGCAGCCATAGCCCTCCTTGTCCTGGTGGTCCTTTCAGTGATCTTCCTGGGAAGGATAGGCAGTTTCTCCGAGCAGACAGCAGATTGTCAGAACAAAGGAGGCCAATGCCTGGATGCCTGCGACAGCACCTATTCGATACAGTATGATGCCTGGTCCTGCCCTGCAGATTCCAATCAGGTCTGCTGTGTCAAGGCATAGCATCGCACCTCTTTTCCTTTTTTCTTTTCATCTGTTGTCCTCGGCGATATGATGTCCATTTGAATCGAGACGTGCCTGAATCCTGATGCCACCATGAAACGAGCTGCCATCACGACCATCATCGTTGCTGCCATCGCTCTTATCGTGCTCGTGGTGCTTGTCGCCATCTTTTCAGGAAAGATCAATATCTTCTCTGAAGGATACAGCTCAACCACCGAAGGCACACAGGACAATGTCTGTGGTGCTCAGGGCGGGATATGCAAGGCTAAGCAAAGCAACGGAGACAGTTCCTGCGGCCCCACAATCCTTCCCCCCTCAGGCGGTTGGATAGATTGTTCCTCCTTCGAGGACTGTTGCAGGTCATGATGCTCTGTGGTGCTAACCGATGCTCCTATGATGATGCCCCCATGAAAAAAGCCGACATTTCCATCCATCACGACCATCATCGTTGCTGCCATCGCTCTTATCGTGCTCGTGGTGCTTGTCGCCATCTTTTCAGGAAAGATCAATATCTTCTCTGAGGATGTTGTTTCCTGCACGACCAAAGGGGGGAGCTGTGTGACCGGTTCATGCCAGGGTCCCATCGTTCCCAACACCGACTGTCAGCTCTCTGACCAGAAATGCTGCATCTCTCTCGGCATCAAGAGTTGACCAATGCCCGCTTTTCCAGTATCATCATCCTTTTCCTGGCGCTGCTGCTCATCTTCATCCCCCTCCTTGCCTGTTTTCCTGTAAGATCCGCCCCATAAATCGCAGCATTTAAATTAGGATACTCCTCAGATGGGTTGTGCTTCTTGGAGGCTGAGCAACCATGACCAGAAAAAAAGGGCAAGTGCCGGGTCTGGAGACCATCATCTATCTTGTCCTTATCATAACCTTCTTTGTCTTCGTCTATATCATCGTCAAAAAGATATTTCTGGGGTCGGCACCATGATCCGGGGGAAGAAGGCCCTATCGACGTTCACTGTCCTCTTGGTCATACTCCTGCTGAGTTTCGCCATCTATGTGCCGATCCTCGGGAAGAGCCTGAACACCATCTCCCGGGCAAGCGATAAGGCAGCATGCAAACGAGGCATCTTTTTGACCTATCTCGGGAAATCCGTCAATCCGCTGGGGTCGAATACGTTCTATTCGGTCGACTGCAAGCCGGGAGAGGTTATCCTCGATACCAAGGGAACCAACAATGTTCTCAACAAAGAGCGCACGGCAATCGATACAGACAAGGCCAACAAGCTCGTCGCCGATGCCATGGCGCAGTGCTGGGATACGGTGGGCGCAGGAAAGTATGATCCGTTCTCTGACTGGAACCTTAAGGACAGGCCCATCTGCTTCTATTGCGACACTATCTGGTTCGATAAATCACTGCTTCCCTACCTGCGTTCCATGGAGAAACCCGAGATAGCTGGCCTGGAACGCTATCTCACAGGCCATAACGGCCCGTTCGATAAGGACCACAGCTACTGGCAGTACCTCTACAAGCAGGATCCGAAAAAGGCAGACTTCAGCAATGCCCGTAAGGGAACAGAGCAGGAGGTAAAGGATGGCTCGCAGATCATCCTGCAGATGGTGAAACTTCAGACAAAACTCAGCAGATATTTCTCCATCACAGATGCCGGGCCATGGCCTTGGGAGGATTTCTGGGGTTCCCTGGCTTCCTCGTTTCCTCTCACCTATCCCTTCACTGATTGCGAAGAATGTCACGCCATCGGCGGGATTTACCTCGTGCCTCCCGAGTTCTCCCCGACCAAGCCGGTGGAGATCATCGTGGGTGGCGACAAGATGATGATGCCCTTCTGCTCCCTCTTCGTCAACGCGCCATCACCTATGAAAGATCGATGAACAAGCTTCTGGCTGCAGGACCAAAGACACCATGACATCGACGATACCAACAGCACCAAGGATGGGCAGAAAAGCCATGCAGACGATCACGGTCTGGTTCATCATAGGGCTGTTCACGCTTCTCATCCTGCTCGTCACCATCGTCAACAGGGTCGGCCAGCAGGCAGATTCCATCACCTCTTCCCTGGGTTGCAAAAAGAGCGTGGAACTGCATCTCCTCGGCCAGTTCTCTGGCAACGATCTCTTCGAGAACATCAACTGCCCCACCCGCTACGACACCATCACCCAAACCGATCCAGAGCAGGTCAAGAAGATCCTCGCTGAGGACTATTATTATCCTCTCTGTGACCATTATCTGCGAGGGAAGGAACCCCTGTTCAAGGATGATGGGATATACTGTGCCGTCGATTCGGTGGTGTCCTTCGACCCGCCAGGAAAGACGAGAATCAACGGATTGCAGGAGTATCTGGCGACCAGGCATGTCGGCAAGAGTGACCTTTCCTATCTCGACTATTGCGAAGGTCATGTCTCGCCCAAGGCAGCAGAGCAGTTCGGCGAAGCCCTCGTCCAGGAACCTTCTCTTGCAGGAGGCAAAGGGCTTGACACCTCAAAAAAATATGCCTTTGTCATGATCCATGCAGTGGGCATCCAATTCATGAAGGAGGCCATTGCCTGGGCAGCCCGCAACAAGGGGACCATTGTGGTAACATCGGTCGTGGGCGGAACAGGTGCAGCCGTCCTCATCATCGGCAGCCTGACAAATCCCATCGGCTGGGCATTATTGGTGGCAGGCGGCGTGGCCTTTGCTGCTGATCAGCTCTATGACCATTTCATAGATCGGAGCAGGCCTGACAAGGAATATTTCACCTTCTTCACCATCATCGAGTATGACAAGGCAAAGCTGAAGGAGCTGGGATGCCGGGAGTTCCCTGTCAAGCAGTCTTTCACAGCAGAGGATGTGTCCTGAATTGGCAATTCCTGATATGTGTCGCGAGGAAAAAGCGGGGCCGGCCAAGCTTAAAACCACCGATAGCTTTTTATTGTTGCGTCGGGATAGATGATTTGGCCTTCAGTGGCCCTGTCCCGTCCTCGGGCAGGATGTTGCCTGAACAGACCATGCGAAGTGAACCGACATGAAACGCATAAAAGGAAGGAAAGCATTCCTCGAGTCCACTGTTGTGAAGTGGATGGTCGCTTTGGGGTTTCTTGCTGCTATCATCGGTCTCCTCGTGCTCACCAGGAAAGACCTGGTCAGCCTTATGGATCACATCGTCCGAGTGTTTCAATTCGGCAACTAAGAGACAAAAACGATAGAAAACGCCAGAAAGATAAGCGGGTCATGAAAGATGAACAAAAGAGGAGAAGGAGACTTGAAGGGTTATGGAGTTGCCATCAAGTTTATTCTCCTATTGATTGTTGCGGGGGTGCTGTATTTCATCATCTCCACCTATATGGTCCCCCTTTGGAAAGGGGGCCTTAATCTCGTGGGGCTCGCAGATACAGTCCAGGATGACCTAAGCGGACCCTGCCTCCCTAAAAATGTCTGTCTTCTGCACAGGGAACCGTCAGAGCTTCCGGTGCGGGATTGCACGGTCAAGGATTTTGCCTACCAGCCGACCAAGGACAAGATATCTGAGGACACCATCCTGCTTTCCTTCTCAGAGGACCTCAATGACCCTCTCGACGGAAAGATTCCCTGGATGCACATCAAGGTATCCTATCGCAACCCGCTCTTCCTCGTAAAGGAATCTGACTGGAGCACCCCCCAAGAGGTCTTCGGTGACAAGATGGAGGAAGATCCCGCGCTTTTCCGCCCGATGTTCGCAGATCCCGATGACCATTCCAAGATCTCCCTGAAGATCTATCAGCCAGGATGGGGGTTCCTGAAACACAACTATCATCTCCTTATCAAAATGGACAGCAGCAAGCGCATCGCCGGAGATCATACCCTGCGGCCAAGCGACACCTGCATCATCACCGGGGTGAGCTAATGAGAAAACAGCTGTTGAGACAACAAAAACAGGCACAGGGCATCAGCCTCAACACCATCGTGATCGCGGCCATCGTCCTTATCGTCCTTATCGTGACCATCGCCATCATCGTCAACAAGTCATCGCTCTTCTCATCAAGCATCGATGACTGCCCAAGCAAGTTCAAAGGCGCCAGCTGTAAGGCACCATCAGAGTGCGGGCCATTACGTTTCGGAAAGATAGGCTGCACAGGAGAAAATATCTGCTGCATCTCTGCTCCGGATAAAAAAGGAGGTTGAATGTCATGAGATTTCGATCAAAACATACAAGGAAGAGTCTTCCGAAGAAGGCCATGTTCGGTTTCAGCACGGTGGGGGACATGATCCTCATCCTTGTCGTCCTGGGCATCCTGCTCTACATCACCTATTCGCTCTTCTGGGAGAAGATCATCCAGGGCGGACTCGCTCCCACGATCAATTCGACCATCCAACAATCTGACCACAGCAGGGATTCACTAAATGACATCCTCGGAGAACCTGCCAGGACGGGGGATACTGGTGCGACGACGAGCTAATGAAAAAAAGGGCGCGATAACGCTGTTTGAGGTGTTGCAACTCCTGCTCGCGGGTCTGGCCATCCTGATGATCCTGCCGATCATAACGAGCTTTCTCGGGACTCCGGGTTCCAAGGATGCAGAGACCCAGGCAACCATCGACAATTTTAACGGTCTCGGCAACAGCATACAGGCGCTTCTCGACGGACCAGACTACGGCTATCGGGATACGACCCTGAGCCTCCGCGGGGGGTATGCCATCGTCGGCTTTGACAAGAACTGGAAACGCATCTCTGGCAGCCATACGCAGGCGGACCGTTATCGCAACGGCGGAGCTTTTTTCAAACCCAGCGCCTGTGGTGATGCAGCGTGCATCTGCCTCTATGATGACGACATCAAAGAGAACGATCTGTCCCAGCGGGATGTCCATGTGGTGCAGTGCATACCCTTTGCAGGCGACGTGAGCTTCATCAGCAGGTATCAGCGGCCTGTCGATCCGATTGATGATCAGCAGGATGCTAAGCCACGCATGTGTGGGACACGAAGGCAGCTGGTCTTTTCCGGCCTCGACGAACCTCTCAAGACAGGACCCTACGGCTACTTTGTCATCTATGGGGATAAATGCGGTCAATGGGATGCCCAAAAGCTCTATCTTGAGCGGCTCCGTGATCAGAATCCCGATCCAGAGAGCACCGATTCCAGGATATTCATCTACGGCGCCATAGAGGATGATTCCGTCAGGGACCGCATCGCTACGCTGGTAACCTATCTGCCACAGACCCACTATACCATCGATACGAGCCAGCTCGTGAGCATCCAGGGCATTCCCGGCATCACCTGTGACGAGACCAATACCGATTTCGGCAAGATATGCAAGGCCATCCCTCCGGTCCGCGACGCGCTCGAGAAACTTTCCACCGACTTCCAAGATCCCACAAGCTCCCATCACAACTACCGCATGGTCATCACCCAGGCGTACAGGGACTGGAACATCCAGAACGATCTCTACCAATGTTATAAGACCAAACACCATAATGGCCGGCCGTATCATTGCAGCCTTGCTTGCTATCCTGGTTCTGTCGACAATCAACAGCCCTGCCCCCACATGAGCGGCGGGGCCATCGACATTGTCATATATGACGGCGCAGGAAGGAACCTCAACAACATGGATCCCGCCCGGGTGGAATCGGTGATGTGCCAGGCGGGGTTTGTCAGGTTTTCAGGGGAACCATGGCATTTTGAGATGGGCACGCCCCAATGGAACCTGGCGATGGAACGAAGGGCCAAGGGGGAGTATGCATGCACCTACTGACGCGGCAGGAGTCCAGAAAACAGTTGAGCGATCCTCAGACGCAGCCGCGGACAGGGCAACGGGTTTCCTGGAGTCGTTCTCGGCCCTCAAGAAGGTTCTCCTTTTCTGGCAGGAGAGACAGGGGAGACAAGAAAGCAGAAGGACACTATCTCCTCAACCAGACGTTCTATCTTCTTCTGGGCGCAGTGCTCATCGTCTTCCTCGTCCCCCACGTGCTCCAGGCGATGAGCGCAGGATCCTCCTCCGAACAGCAGGCAGCCACCAACAATTTCGAGGGGCTCGCCAGGAACATCGATGCCCTTCTCGGCAGCACCCGACAATATGAAGAGACCACCACCACGCTTTCGCTTCCACCAGGATATGCGATCGTCGGTTTTGACAGAGGCTGGGATTCGCTGCAGGTCCATGGGCAGGCATTGGTCCAGGAAGGCGATACCGACGGTCCCATCATCCGGCCGTTACGATGCGGCGACCAGGCATGTCTTTGTCTCTACCAGGGTGACATCAAGGAGAATTCCCTGTCTGAACAGGACACCAACATCCTCGACTGCAGGACCTTTTCCAGCGAGGTCATCTTCATCTCCCATTATCGATCGAAGGAGGAGCCAAGATTCTGCGGCATCCATCGTCAGGTCGATGTAAAGAGCGGCAATGCCGTCCTGGACAAGGCGCCCTACGGTTACTTTGTCATCTACGGCGATGAATGCGGGACCTGGAACAGCCAGCGACTCTATCTCGATAAGATGGACATGCGCTATGCAGATCCGGATCAGCAGGGTCTTGTCTATCTCTACGGTGCTATCCAGGATGAAGCGAGCAAGGATTTTCTCGGTGCGCGAAAGAAAGAGATCGACACGCTCTCCTCCATCCCCTTGGCAGGAAATGTCATCCTCGGAAGCGGCAGCAGCAAGACCATGGATCAGGCGATCTCAGCATATCTCCCCACCATCCTTGATGCGATGCACACACAGGCCCCCTCCTATGAAGGCATCACCCCCTCTCTTATCCTGGGGCACATCCTCACTGAGAGCGCGGGGAGAACCGATGCAGTATCCTCTGCAGACGCTGCGGGGCTTATGCAGTTCACCTACGCGACCGCAAAGGAGAACTCCCAGGAGAATGGGGTCATCGGCGGCTTCAGGGAATCATTCCTTACGGCCTGTTCCTGCCTGAAGCCGGCGAGCCGTGTTGCAGGGACATGCATCAGTCCCCGCTGCGGGCCAGCCAACGACGACCGCTTCAATCCCGACCGGGCCATCCGTTCGGGCATCAATTACCTCAACAAGCTCGCCACCCAATATCTCGCTGCATATCACACATCACCTGATTATCTTTCCTTCGTCATCGCAGCCTATAACGCAGGACCCGGCGCTGTCATCAAGGCGATCCGAAAGACCGGAAAGGCCAACCCCTCTTTCGCCGAGGTCTCAGCATACCTTCCAGCCGAGACTGCGCAGTACGTCCCCAGGGTCCTGGCATACAAGGAACTCGCTGAACAGAAGATAGGCACCACCATCACCTGACATGTCTGCTGCTGTTCGGTTTCTTTTCTTTTTTTCTTTTTCTTTCCTGCCCCGGTTTCTCTCACCCCTCTTTTTTTTCATCCCTTTCTGCTCTTTCTCTCTCCCTCTCGTCATGTTCTTGGGAGCGTCAGCCACCGACCAAAAGTATTTAAATGCTCTTTGCTGTGAATTCTTCATGCTGTCAAAAGAGGGGCATGCTGGAAATAGGGCAACTGCTGCATCGCTATGGAAGCGGAAAGACGCAGACGGAGATACAGACCTCTTTATCATGGCTCTTCAGACAGTTCTCGTGGTGATGGTTGTCGTCGTCCTCTACGGCAACATGGCAAGTGTCAGCGACTCCACCTACTTCAACAAGATATACTATGTGCGGGACATCGGTCTGCTTACCTCTGCGGTCTATGCTGCACCTGGAAATCTTGAGCTCTACTACCCTCCGCCTCTCGACCGATATACGCTGAACTTCTCCAACGATACCGTTTCCATCAGGGACGACAAGAGCATCCTTCCCTTCCGTTATCCCTACGGCCAGGATACTGCCTACTCGTTGCACGACAAGGGGGTCCTCACCTCCCTTGCCATGGCCAAGCAGGAGAACACCCTGCTCGTGTTCGACAAGGATGACCCTAAAGTCTCTCTGCGTCTGATGGATTGCGGCAGCCGTTCATCAACACCGCTGGCGCAGATCAAGGTGATCATCGATCCGGGATTTGCGACATCGTCTGAACGGGCGCTCACCTGGAGCATCACCCGTGCGCTGCTCGGTACAGGAACAGGGTATCCTGCCTCTGCCACCCGTTCGAGGCAGTCCCGGCCGACAGATAAGGAGCGTTACCAGAAGATGCAGGGCAACCTGGTGATGCTCTCCCTCCACCAGGGTGCAAATGCAGATCCGGCTGTTGAGGACGTGGTCGCCTATGTGCCGCAACCGCGGGACAGCCGCTTCCGTCCTTCAAAACATCTTGCCTGTCGCATCCTCAACGAGATACAGGCCGCCTTCCCCCAGCTGCAAGGCACCGCTGTCCTGCCGGGGAACCAACCAGAACTCTATGCAGGCAACCCTCTCGCTGTCTATCTCGAGATAGGCAACAGCCGGGCGGATCCTCAACTGAGCATCACGTCATCTCCCGGGCCCCTTGCCCATGCCATCGACACGGCAATCCTTGATTATTTCCCAAAGAAGGTGGGTCCCTGATGGCAAGCCGTCTTCGGTTGGGCAGGCGAGGAGTTGCTTTCGAATTCACCTGGTGGATCATCAACCTGATGGTCCTGGTCATCGTCTTTGTGCTGGCGAATGCTGCCATCGTGTGGTTCGCCAACATCTCCCTGCACGACCAGCCGGCAAAGGCTGCCACACTGATCAACCGGATATACTTCTCCCCCCACGGTTTCACCTATGATGACGGGCTTTCGAGCCACCCTGGCATCGTCGACCCCTTATACTTCACCGACCGACGGCTGGCCCAGGCCATCAATTTCACGCACCCGAACAAGATCATCGCCGCAAAGATAACGCTCCACGCTGCCGGTTCCAGGGCATCCCCAGAACGCAAGGACTATGTTCCGCCCATCTATCTGAACAGGCGATGGTACGACCGATGGGATGTCCTCGCGGGCTTCTCTGGAAAGGGTTCGAGCGCAAGGGTGCGGGAAACCCGCAACATCCTCATCTGGGACCGCTACCGGCAGCGTCTCATACCAGGATACCTGAAATTTGATGTGCTGATGCCCAGCAGTTAGCCATAGGCATCAGAAACACGAAACATAACAGAACAAGTCCGATGATGCGTATGAAGAGAACAGAAATCCCCGAACGAAGAGGAAGAACGAGAACCAGGAAGCGTGCCCAGGCGACGGTCCTGCCTGATTCCTTTGCCTTGCTGGGCATCATCCTCGTAGCAGCTCTTTTCATCATCATGCTGTCTGTCTTCAAGGACCGGCCAGACCAGAAAATCAACCAGGATGCTCTGTCCCTCAATACTGACACCGCGCTTCTCACGTTCCTCAGGACACCGGCAGACCAGGGTTCTGGCGTGGCCTTTGCCGGCGCAGGAGGTGCCGATGTCTTCGACAAGACACTCACCCTGGCCGATCTCATCATCCTCGGCCAATATCAGGACGAACGCCTGGCCATCGTCAGGGAGAAGGCCAAGGAGATGTTCTTCCAGCGATATGGGCAGTTCTGGAACCTCGATATCGAATACAGCGACACCCTCAATGCGAACTTCGGCTATTCCTATTTCTGGGACAAGGCCCAGACCTATGCTGAGTCTGTATCCAATGCTGTCGGCAGCAGTCCCACCGGCCCGTCCATCTATGTTCCGCAAGAGGGCGACAAGGCCGTGGCTGTCATCTATCTCCCTGGCCTTGACCACACTCCCATAAAGATAACACTGACCACCTGGATGCTCTTCGCAGGCACATTTCCGATATGAATACCACGATAACAAGATGGCAAACGCCATGAAACACCAACACAAACAGAGAAGGCCCCTGGGAAAGCGGGCGCGGTTTTTCATCGTCTTCATCTTCATAGGTGTCCTCTTCATCTTCACCGCAGCCATCTTCCTGTTCAACGACAAATATACCGACGAGAAACAAGGGCTCGATGTCTCTATCGGCAAGAAATCAACCGACCTCTTCAGGACCTATCAGGCCGGTGAAGAGCTCCAGTTCACCCTTGCTTCCACGGCAAAATACGCGGTCTTCGAGGCAGCGCTTCCCCTCGGCAGGAACGGAGGTTTCCTCTCTGTCTCTCCCTGCGGCACCTATGCAGGACTCAACCTCTGGAACAGGGAAAAGACAAGCTGCCTCCGCTCTCCGCCCGGACAGGCACTGGCAGCCTACCTTGCACCCCGACTCCAAGCAGACATTGATCAGGCCTTTCCCGACACCATACCTGCCAAAACATTCCATCTCTATGCAGACCAGGACAGGGTGATGGGCGTATCGTCACAGGACATCCGCATGGGCCTTTCCGGCCAGCCGCTCAATGAATACCTTATCCCGCAGGACCAGGGCAACATGATACGCAAGGTCAGTCTCCTTTACAAAGAAACGGTTGACGAACAGTTGAAGAAACAAAGCCGGGGCCTTGCCAACAGCTCAGAGATCCTGGCTCTTATCGCGGCAAGCAGCAGGGGCGATCCCCTCCATATCGATGAGGATCTTGGCTGTGCAGGCATCATCCCCATCTGCTACAGCCTTATCACTGCACATCCCTCTTTCATCGAGAACATCGTCCCCTGCGACTGTCAGGGAGAACAATGCCGCACCCAGGCAAAGTGCACGCCGCATAACGATGACCGTTTCGAACCAGAGAAATCCATCGCCTGGGCCATCGGGCGTTTCGAGGATGACCTGCAGATGTTCAGCAGATACGCTGCCGGCGAAGAGCTTGCCTATGCGGCCATGGTGAGCGGTCAGCAGCTGGTCCTTCAGGCAGTCAAGCTCACCGGAGAACAGGATCCTTCCTTCAGGAGCGTCGGCCGTTACATCACGCCGGCGCTTATCGAGGACTATTATCAAGGATATATCGATGCAGGCTATCTCCAGACGAGGGCAGAGCTGATCCGGAAGTCCCAGCAGATCAGACGCTTCGCGACACAGGCAAAGGAGGCCAGGGAATATGTCGATCGGCTCATTGCAGAAGCTACAAAAAACAAGCCGACCAGCAACGTCGAGGACATTACCGG
>JAADFO010000025.1 GCA_013152815.1 Nanobdellati archaeon | reverse complement strand
ACGAACCACCATCAGAAAACACCAAACCAACACGATCCGTAGAAACAGAAACATTCCTATACGTAAAAAAACCAGTAAAAGAAGGAACGACCATGAACCCCATGGCTACAGCAAGCAGGAGCAGGACAGGGATGACAAAAGCCATGGGCGAGAGACGGTTTTCGAGCGTCCTTGCCCGATGCTCATACTCGCTTATCCGGGCATGGAGAGGCTGCCCTTTCAGGAGGTCTTGTTTACGGGCAGCATAGCGCTCTTCGGTGAGTTTCCCTTTTTCGAGAAGGATTCGAAGCGAGCTAAGCTCCCGGACCAATTGTTTCCGTGAGGACTGTATGCGTGTGAGCTCCCGAGCAGCCCGCTTCCCGGTGAGGATGAAAGGAGAGACCTTCATGATGTCCTCCTCTTTTTCAATGCTCGATGATGATAGGTCCAGACGGTCCTGTCATCCCGGCCGAGCGCATCCGCTATGTCATGATAGGTTAGGCCGAGCCGTTCTTTGAGGTAGACGACTATGGATTCCATGATGGACAAACCAGAGGAGAAGCAGCTCATCGGCACATGGTAAGAGGTTTCTTCCAGCCGTATCCACCGTCTTCCTTTGATGCGTCGGGCTGCTCCCCAGACCGCATGGTAGCTGCGATGGAGGAGAGGAGGGATATCTTTGAGCAGGAGATGGCAATCCTCAAGAAGATAGTGGACCACAAGAGAAAGGGGGCTTCCTTCCTCCTTGAAGAGGGAAGCAGGCATCATCAGTTCCGCATCCTTGAACAGGGCCAATATTTCGTCAAGGGTGAAACCATGCTCCTGTTTCAGATGGAGAAAGCTATCTTGCACTACTGAGATGAGTTGTTCCCTGCTCTTCTTCTCTGTTCTGCCTTGGTTGTTGTCAGTGATTTTTATCTGCTATCGGTAGGTAGTCTCTGTATTTGGCGGGTCTTCATAGGAACTCAGTCAATATTTATAAGTAAATAGATGTATCTTTGTAAGTAATTATATAAATAGTTTGCGGGTAGTTTATAAATAACCCCCCAACTATTGTAAGTAGAACAATATACCATTGTAAGAAAAAACAATGCCAGACAGGACACGCCACAACCAACCACAACACAGCATACCCGCACATGATCACGATAGGACAAACCAAGGGTTAGAAAGATCTGAATATCAGCAGGGTTATTCTTCACCACAGGTATATCCAAAGAGAGTTAGAAAAAAATATCCATAGGTTCCTGAAAACAAAAGAGATCATAGCGATGGTCGGACCAAGACAATGCGGAAAGACCGCGATGATTCAGGAACGCTTAAAAGATCTTGACAACGTAAATAAAGTTGTCATCTCCCTTTTTTCACATAGGTAAACAGTTTCTTCCCCATGATGACCAGAATACAAAAGGCCGCCCCCTATCGTTCTTACACAGACATAGACATCTCTTCTTTTTATGGATTCTGCACACGCAAAACGTTCTATGCATTCTTCAGATGCAGCACCCAGTCATCACCAGCACTGTAGGGAGGGGTGAAGTCCCTGTTCCCCGCAGAGACTATGAGGGTCCCTTGTTCTGTGTAGTCGCCAGTCTTGGCATGCAGCCATTCGACGGTGTAGGTTCCTGCCTCGAGGTTGATGGAATTGGTCCCGCCCTCTGGAAAATAGGCGACATATTCGACGCCCGGCTTGGCCAAGAGGGAGTTCTCATCGGCGACCAGCTCAAGGTGGGGCGCCATCTTCCAGTATTCTGTCTTTGTCGTGAAGAAGTCATACAGGTATTCGAACTGCTCAGGCCTCCAAGTTTTGATATCATCAGAGGTCATGGGTCCGTCGATGACAGCTGTATGGGCAAACCCTTCTGCGATGAATCCGCCCGCCGTGACCGTCTTCCACGCGTTCATCCGTGTTGTATCAGGATGATAAAGCTGACAGTCCTCTAGTTCAGAAGAAGTGACACCCTCCTCGATCTGGTAGCCCATCTCGGTGTTGATGACGGGTTTTCCCTTTGACCAGTCCTCTGCGATGCCATCCTCCAGGCCAGGGGATTCATACAGCCAACTGTCGCCGGTCCATACGGCATCATAGGTCTTTCCCTCAAAGGGGGTATCATACAGCATGACACCCTTGTTTCCTGTCGGGCACGTTGTCCACTCCTCTTTCAGCTGCCCTTTCCTGCTGAACACATTGTACACGTCGACGCTGTCATGTCCTTCCCAGAGCGGCCAGGTGACCATCTTGACATGATCCGCATCGAGCTTGTAGTCCTTGTCGAGCCCTGCCTTGGCATGGACGCCCACCACATGGTGTGTGTCCCATCGCTTGACCTCCTGGGCCATGGACGCTGCCCAGTCATCATCCTGTGGATCATCATAGCGGTAGACATCATCGGGGTAGCGTTCGAACTCGTTGGTGATGGTCCACATGAAGAGGTTCTTCCGGTCAGCATAACGCTGCACGAGATACGTGACCCAGGCTGTCTCCTGGTCGGTGTTGCCCCACATGCCATCGCCTCCTCTGTCACCGTAGCCCCAGATGAGCAGTTCGATGTTCATGTCCCTGGAGGCGGCATAGTCAAAGAGCCGGTCAAGCTTCTGCATCTTCTCCTCGTCGATGTTAGACACAGAAGGATCAGAGCTCTTGAATGGCCAAAAGTCCCGTCCCAAAGCGATGACACGTATGAAGTTGAAGCCTCGTGCATTCCTCGAATCAATGTATTCATGGATGACATCCTCTGGCTCGCTCAAGAGATAATAGGAAGTATCGCCGAAGGGGAAGAACCGCTCACCATTATCAAACTTAAATGTGTGAGGATGATCCGGATCGATACGGATGAAACCGCGGTCGCCCGGTGCACAAGCGTCCGATGAAGCACAGTCACCGTCAGCACAGTCCACCAGGCCGTCGCAGTCGTCATCATGATTGTTGTCACAGATCTCTGTAGCCTGTGCACAGGTCGGTTCCTGCTGCAGGGAGACACCCATCGGGCTCACCAGGTCCCCTGCTTCTGCCTCGACGACCTGGCCCACAGCAAGGTAGTTCTCTGAGGGAAGTGACGAAGAAGCATTGGAAATATGCACCTGGTCGAAGACCGCGGTAAGAAGACTATCCTCGCCAGGGGAGACGGCCAGGCCCACGAAAAGGTCCTGTGCCATCGGGACAGTATACTGTTCATTGTCATGCCAAGTAATGCCGTCAAAGGAAAAGAAACTCTTGAACACATCTCCCCTGCGTCGCAGCCTCACCCAGGCAGCATCTCCATGAGCAGTATCTGACAGGATGGAGGTGATGCCTCCTGTGCTGCTCCGCTTCTGGAAGACCAATGAGGAACCGGTGGTCCCGTAGAAGATGTTCCTTGAATCACTCGCGAGCGATTCCCTGAACATGAGGCCCGCCTTCGGCATAGTAAAGTTGTCCTGCAGGTCCTTGATCTGCACATAGATGTCAAAGTCGCCCGATGCTGTCCGGTAGAAGTACCGGAAAACGTCCTGTCCGTCGCCGATGCCTTGCCCCCTTCCGACGATGGTCACCTGTGTCCCAGAGACCACCGTCGAGGTGTCAGGGTCACCAGGAGGAGATGCAGGAGGAACTTCAGGGGGAACCTCTTCTTTCCCTTTTTCCAGCCGGAAGGTCCCGTGGCCATCGGTGGCCGCATAGACATAGCCAGACAGGGAATCAATGTCGATGCCATAGACATTGCCATGGACAAGCCCATCATTGAGCGAACTCCAGGTCTGGCCTCCATCACGGGTCACATACACCCCAGGACCGACCCAGACGCGGTTGACGATGCCGCTGTCCTTCATGCCGACATAGACCGTATCAGGATCAGCAGGGTCGACGGCGACATCAGCATACTGGATCTTGTCGCCTGCATTGATGCCATACTGGTCGGTCTCGAGCTTGAATACTCGAGTGAAATGTTCACCGCCGTCGGTGGACTTCCAGACGCCGGTATTGCTGCTTCCCTGGCCGATCCAGATCGTGCCGTCAGGACCGATGTCCAGGGATTTCGGATGGGTGATGACGCCGTCGGCCATCTTGGTCCAGCTGTTCCGGTCTCCTCCCCGGGTTGATTTCCAGAGCCCTTCCCATTGGACAGTGAGATAGACGGTGTTTTCATCACGTGGATCAGGAAGGACAACCCCTGCAACGTTGTTCGGGAGCCCATCAGAGACATGCACCCAGGAGCTTCCGCCGTTCTGGCTTCTCCAGAGCCCGTTCCACTGAAGATAGACAAAGACATCGCCATTCTGCAATGTTGACAGCCACTGGGATCTTCTTTCAGGAAGCCCCCGCAGCTCGTTCCAGGTCTCGCCGCCGTCCGTAGATTTAGTGATCACGCCGACACTCTCACCGTTCGTATCCTTGAGATTCCATATCATGCCTGCATACATGATGTCCGGATTGTTCTTGTCAAGAGCAAGGTTCCATCCTGAATAGCACTTGTAAGGATTGCCATTCTCATCCATCTTTTCAGCAGTGTAGGTCTCCTCGACCTGCTTGAGATGCTTCCAGGTATCGCCATAGTCAAGGCTCATCAGCAGGCCCTTATCTGCGACGACAGAATATATCTTGCCGGGGATGGTGGGATGGATGGCCGTCTTCCTTGCGACCAGGATCTCGGGACCGGTCCCTTTCCAGTAATCATTGCCCATATCCACGGTATAGCCTGGCTCCCACGTCTGACCGTCATTGTCACTGAGCAGGATCGTGGGAACAAAGATGATCTTGCCCGATTGCACGTCGAAAGAGGTAGCAACGCCTGCCTTGAGCCAGGCAGGCAACGCATTATATGCTGACCAGTCAGGAACGCCGATGTTCTGCCAGGAAGTCCCTCCATCAATGGATTTGTAGATCTGCCTGATGGATCGGCTGCGGATGCCAGCATAAAGGTTCTCAGGATTCTTCGGATCGAAATGGATCTCCTCTGCTATCGCATCCTCATCCATGCCACCATAGGCAGTCATCCAGGAATGCCCGCCATCGGTAGACTTGTAGACGTTCCTTCCGCCAGAGGTCATGTAGTCGGCAGTATAGACAATATTTCCGTCCTTCGGATCGACGACGCTGTACCAGCTGCCCTTCGGACGGATGCGCGACCAGGTCTTCCCTGCATCGGTCGACCTGTAGAGGTTGTTCCTCGTCCCTGCAAAGACGATGTTCTCATCGTGAGGGTCGCCGCTGAAGGAGAGGATGACGTCGTTGGAATGCTCCAGCAAGCCGGTGTTGAAGATCTCCCAGGTCTCGCCGCCGTCCGTAGACCGGTAGATGTTGGTCTCGTCCGGATGGGAATACCAAGGATGATGTCCTCCTGATCCGGCGAACATCAGGTTCGGGTCGGCAGGATGGATAAAGACAGAGGCTATCCAGCTCCGCTGGTCGACCTCGCCGGTCCTCTGCAGAGGACCGATGATGCTTTCCCAGACATACTTCCAATGCTCTCCCGCATCCTCAGACTTGTAGACGCCGCCGTTGGTGGCGATGATGACCGTGTCGCCATAGACAGCGATGTCCTCGATGGAATGATGGTACAAACCATCTGAGCGTATCTTCCAGGTCTTCCCTCCATCGTAGGATTTGTGCATGCCTGACCTGTCCCCGCCCATGTAGACGATGTTCGGATCGTCCGGATGGAACCGGACGGCCCGGAACCATCCGCCTGCGCCAGGACCGATCTGCGTCCAATGGTACGACGTATCATCGGTCGAACCTCCTGAGGAGGCAGCGGCAAAGCCGGTTATCCTGTTAGCGGGATCGGCAGGGCTCGTTCCGACAGGAGAAGCAGCGAAGGTGCTTGTAGGGGATGCACCGCCCATGCCAGAGGAGAAGTCCACATCATGGCTTGCCCATCCTGAGAAACCGTCGACAAGCGTCATGGTCTCCTCAGAGGATGGTGTCCCTGCACAGGTCGTCCCGTAGTTGACCGAGACGATGTCGACCACATCGACAACACCGTCACCGTTGAGGTCTGCCCTGCTGTCGAAGCCAGAGGAAAGTCCGTAGTTGACCGAGACGATGTTGAGGTCAAGGACATCCACCTTGTCATCACCGTTGGCATCGCCCGGGCAGAAAGTGTCGTTTCCAGGCGAGGTATCATTCTCGGTGACGTTTTCAGAAGCGCAACCAGGCTGGTCGCAGATCATCGCTGCACCGGGGATGCGGATTGCGTCGAGATGGGTGTCGTTCTCCCGCACATAGAAGTGGACCGTGTGCGTCCCTGCCGACAAAACCCAGGAGTCAGGAAGGTTTTTTCTCGTCACCTGCACCCATTCAAAGGTCTCATGGGGACCGGTATGCCAGGCATAGTCATCATCATGGTCTGCGGGCTCATCATCCATGCCGACAAAGAAGGAATCATGCACCCAGGTCGGGTCAGGTGTCAGGATACGGGCCTTTACCTGATAGGTTCCCTCCACAGGGATGGAGAATCGGTAGCTTGCCCTGCTGCCGTCATACTTCTTCGTCGCGGCAACATATGCCTGGTTGGACGCAGAGACAGCCTCGTGGATAGAAAAGGTTCCTGTGGCACCATGCTCGGCTTCGATGGTATCTGTGCCGGCAAGGACAGGCAGGGAGAAGAGGAACAGGACGAAAAAGACGAGCAGGATGCTGTGTGGTTTCATGTTCCGCCCCTGAGTATAGATATGCGATTCCTTTGAGGTGTGTTTTCCTGGACAACCCTCACCCGTAGGCTGTACAGGGATTGTCGCAACCTTCACACTTGCTGTAGTCCAACGTATTCATGTCTGCCGTGGCGACGACATCACCGGACTGCAGGCAAAGCGTATCGCCAGAACGGGAAGGCACCATATCATCAGGAAGCGCTGCCATGAACTCATCCAGAGAGACGGGTGCGCCATTGCCGACTCCTGCCGTCCAGGCAAAGGCAGCGGCAAGTCCCCGCTGTTGCGAACCAAAGTCGTCATCAAGATCATACTCTGCCCCGATGAGAGGCTTTGCACCGATATAATCGCGCTTGTCGAGGGTGTCGGTGTAGATGTCCTGCCAGGTCTTGTCGAAACCGTACTGATAAGCCCCGAAATCTACCCAGGAGCCTCTCATCAGATCTGCCTTGCCATTGAGCTGGTGCAGGCCGACAGGGCGAACGGTCAATGAACCGAGGTATTCGCCCAGCTCATTGATTCTGGATGAGGACCAGTACTCGTCAGCCTCCAACGCCAGGACATACATGATAGGAAGATCATCGAACTCCTGCACCATCTTGTTGATATATCTTTTCAGCTCGGCAGTGTCGGCATTCTTGATGGTCGGAGAGTCGTCAGGGAACAGCCAGAGGACCGGTCTCAGACCGGCATCCAGCAATGCCTGCATCTTCTGGTGCCAGTCTGCCAGCTTGTTATCGTCGAAGTCTCCGCCCCAGAGGGCATCCTTATAAGGAGTGATATGATAGGTCTGGCCCGAGGATTTGTCCTTGTAGTCGTTCTCGTTGAAGGTATAGATATAGATGGTGTTGTGGCCCTTGTCGAGGAGCCCTTGCTTGATGCTGCTGCGGTCGCTGTCCGAGATGTCCGGAGACAGGTAGAGATGGCTGTAGAGCTGTTCCCTTGCAGAGCCCGAACCTGCATGGAGGAAATGGGTTGAAGGGAAATAGGAACCGTCGCCGAGATAGAGACGATTACCGTGAACAGTCACGTCAAGCACCAGTTGGCCGGGTGAAGGGACAGAAGAGCAGGCAGCGCAAGATCCTCCACAATCAACACCTGTCTCGTCCTGGTTCTGCACTCCGTCAGAACAGCTGGGTTCAACATCAGAATAATCGCCGCCAGGGCAGACGATCGGATTGAGCGTGTCAAAATCAGGGACACTACCGCCCCCCAACTCAAAAACAGTCTTGGTGACATCGACGCCCAGTTCCGGATGGGATTCACAGTATTCTTTGGTCTGATGCTCGTCATACATACAGGTAGCGACCCGGATACGCTCATCCATCGGCCAGGGCCACAAACCGTAAGAACACCATCCTCATACCTGCAAGCGATCTGCGCACCGACCGCTTCACCATCAACCTTCGGTCGTTCGCCGGTCCCATACTGCAACAGGTTACCGAACCGGCCGACCAGATCAGGATCCTCGACAGAATAATGTTCGGGCGCGGTCTGATGATTGTAGTTGTTGGTGTTGTCCCAAAACATGACATACTCAGGAGGAAGCTGACTAGTGATGGGTGCCCAAAGACCTGTAGCAGGAACAAACCCCTCATTGAAGTCATCGATGGTATTCTTATCTTCGTTCCATGTCGCTCCCTGAACAATCAAGGTATTGATGCTGGCAGCGTCATTGTTCTTTATTTTCGTCCCTGGACCGCCGATGAAGGTCAGATAACTCGCATCCAGATCATAATTATATCTGTTGATCTCCGCAGTCTTCTCAAGCAGCACACCATCAATCTGCCCATATGCTGTCTGCCCATACGTATCTTCGGGATCCTCGACCACCACAAGAATATCCCTGATTTTCATATGATTGCTTGAAGCGAGAAACAGGCTTTCCGTATCGGTCCCCCCGACACGCTCAGCAGATGTCCTGTAAGAAATGCTTCCCAGGATCTGATTTCTCATATCATACTGCCGATCATCGAGGAATCCCATATTATGGGGCGTGCCAGGACAAGCATCGAGGTCAGTCCCCAGATAGCCATCGATGGTTGCGATCCCATTTTCTATCAGATTATCGTTGGAATTATACCCGACGGTCATCACGCCCTGCCCGCAGGTCTGATGATCATCCAACGAACTCTTCTCGGATCTCCCGAAAACCCTCCTAAAGATGTTGTGTGCGGACTCGGTAATGCGTTCATCATAATCATCACCTGTATTGCTGACCCAATGCTGACCGAATATCTTTCTCGCGATGCCGAAACCTGCAGAATCCTCGATCAACACATTCTTGGAATGGTAACCCACCTCAAAGATGGCAGTATTTGCATCCTTTGAATCCCAACCGACAATACGCCTGAAAACGATATTATCCGAAGAGGTCATGTAGGCAACACTATTCTCCACAGAACTATCGGTGGTCTTCGCGCTGTGCGCATTAAACCCTTCAAAGACAAGCCAATGCGCATCATCCAGACTGACAGGACCATGCTTGCCTTCCCCATCAATAAAAGCCTGGCCGTCATGCAACGCAACAACCCTGATCGGATTTCCATCTGTTCCGGACAATCCGCTAGGAGGTTGAATCATTGAATTAATTCCTTTATATGTCCCATCCAACAGGCACAACGTATCACCCGGCTCAGCAACACCCCAAAAATCAGCAATCCTGAAAGGGCCGCTCTCAGAACGCCCATCACTCTCACCATCGGGAGAAGCATAATAATCACAGGCATAGGAAGTCCGGGAACCATACAGGTCAGTGGAAGTGACGGCCGTCCCCGGACAGTCATCAGGACAGGTACTCTGCTCATTCCCTTCACACATATTGTCGCCGCAGACCGGCGGAGCGCTTGTATCGACAGGGGATGCGGTCGAAGCCATCACCATGGGACTCTGCAGGTCTCCGTCCTCTGCCTCGATAATCTGACCTGGCTGGAAATAATTTCCAGAAGGAGGTGAAGTGAAATTAGTATCAGAGACATGCACCTGGTCGAAGACTGCGGTGAAGAGGATGTCCGGCTGGTTCGAGGTGACAGCCATGCCGACATAGAGGGTGGTAGGCATGGAGACAGAAGCGGAGGAGAAGGATGTCCAGGATGCTCCGTCAGAAGAAAAATACGCGTCGAAGACATTCCCTGTCCGCTTCAGTCGCAGCCAGATGGGAGCGACATGGTCAAGGTCTTTCTGTGAACTGGTGGTCCCTCCGGTCGCTGCCCGCTTCTGGAAGATGAGCTTCGAGACGGTGGATGCCCAGTAGACATTCTTCGCATCATCGTCCAAAGATGCACGGAACATCAGGCCTGCCTTCGCCCAGCCCAGGTCATCCTCATTCCAGTCTTCCAGAGATTTCACCTTGACATAGATGTCGAAGTCGCCCGATGCGGCCCTGTAGAAGTAGCGGAAGTAGTCATGATTGTTCCAGATGTCGTCGCCAGCCCCCTCGATGGTCACCTGGGTGTTGCTGACGGTCGTGGTCCCTGACAGAGACGAGCCCGAAGAGGCAAGGGCGATATTGCTGAACAGGAGGACCATTCCGAGCATGAGAGGGAGAGCCATGCACCTCTTTGAGATGCATGGTGCTTTCTTTGCAGGATAGACAGGTGTCATCCTGAGATCGTCCGGTTCATTCATTTTTTCCACGTTCATTTGGTTGTTAAGGCCAGTCAGGACCCGTTCTCTATCCACCAGGCAGTATCGTATCGACTCTCGTTATCTGCAATCCATCTGATGATATCCGGACAATCGGATCCGCCCCGACCGTCGCGAAGAAGAGAAACACTAGGGAAAAAAGACAGATAGCTAGGGGGGTATCAAACTTATGCATTCCAAACGACGTTTTTTGGTTTCTCATTCTGTGCCTCTTTATGCGAGTTATGAACTGTGATACTATGATACTATCCAATTTCTCCGCTATTGACCACCCATGGATCTTCGAGTAGCTCTTTTACATTGTAATTATTCCCAAGTTGCCAAACCCCCGCCCAATTCAACCAATAAATTGTATCAGGCATATTATCTCTTATGCCATCAATTATTATTTTGGAATCTCTTGGAGTGTCACAACCAGAACCAGATGAACTGCAAAAACCAAATTCAGATATGCCAAAGGGTTTGCCTGTAGTTAACAAATCATCATATCCCCCGAGTTTTGGCAATTGACCAGAACCATAATAGTCAAGACCCACGATATCTACATAATCATTGCCAGGATAATACGTTAGATAATTGCCTGAATTGGCATTTGGAGAATAAATCCAGATTAAATTGTGAAGCCCTTTTGTGTATATAAGATAGTCATGAGTATAAATCCATAAATTCTTGTAATCTTGGGGATCTATCTTTCCCCACCAGAACCAGCCACCGTTCATCTCATGCAAAGAACGGAAAAGAACTGAAACACCATTATCCTGTAATTGTTGAAGACCTGCTGCGACCTCATCTAAGCTTTGTCGATAAGCAAGATTGGTAGAAGTGCCGTCTGTTATTAATTCATCAATATCAACAGGAGTTGTATCCTTACGATTTCCACCAGTAACAGGGTTATCAGGATGCATACTTACGGTGACTAAACCCCCTCCCGCATAATAGTTAATAAGATAATTGTTGACATCTGCAACACTTACCTTGCCACCCTTGCTGATAAAAGTATAATCTGCACCAACAAGAGCAGGTTTTATACCGTCACTTTTAGCAAGAATATTATCAACATCCTGTTCCGGTCCATACGCATCTTCACCCATCTGACCAGACAAAACCTTATCAGATGGACGAGAAGGCAAACCTTCCAGATAATTGAGTAAATTTTGAGTCTCTTGCGACTTTTCTTCTGAACGTGATTCTATCCACCATGCCGTATCGTGTCCAGTCCCTGCCAGCGTATTCGATCCCGCATGGGTCGTGCCGACAGAAGTCTCCGTGCCGGTGGTGGTATCGATTCTTGTTATCTGCAATCCCTCTGATGATATCTGGACAATCGGATCTGTCCCGGCCGTCGCGAATACGAGATACCTCTCAGGCTTGCCAGCATCATTACGCAACGCATGACCTCCGGAAACGATGTTCTGGTCAGGATGCATCAAGGGAAGCACATGCTCTATGGTGTGTCCGCTCCGGTCTTTCTGGATGAAATCCATGAGTATCCTGAAGGCATCCAGGAAAGGAGGAGGATCTGCAGGATCCACTTCATCATAGGAATTAAAGTGAACTCCGTGAGTGATACTGATCCATGCCATCCTGCGGTTGTCGGTGACATCCGTCGTCTCTGAACCATCGGTGTTAGCGAACGCCAGGATGGAATCAGGATACATCCCGTCTGCTTTGGATGCGACATTCGAGACCATGACATTATGTGCTTCCTGTGCCTGGACCAGGCCGGTGCTTCCCAGATCAGCACCATACTCAAAATTATCTCCGATAAGCAGGTCAGGAATGGCGTAAGGACTGACTGCACCATCGTCAATAGGATTAGTATCCCCGTGAATATAATGGATCCAATATTCTTTCCAGTCTTTTGGGGCATCATTCTCCACCCCGATCTCGACCCACCAGTTCTTGTAAGAT
>JAADFO010000024.1 GCA_013152815.1 Nanobdellati archaeon | reverse complement strand
CATCAGCGACCACAGACGGCTTCAGATCCTCATAGACATTGATATCACCACCATCTGTGTCTGTATCGCCATCATTATCAGTCACCGTACAAGTAGCAACATACTGACCGGGAGAAAGATAGGTATGCACCGGATTCTGTGAATCGGATGAAGTGCCATCGCCAAAGGTCCACCCATATGATAGGGGCGCATCACCGCCCGTGCCGGTACAGGTAAACTGCACATCAAGAGGCGCGTATCCAGATTTTGGATCAGCATCAGCGACCACAGACGGCTTGTAGTCACGGAGGACATCGATGTTGCCACCGTCGCTATCAGCATCCCCGTCGGTATCGGTCACCGTGCACTCTGCATGATACTGTCCTTTGACGGCATAGGTATGGGACGGGTTCTGGCTGGAGCTGGAAGCGCCGTCACCGAAGTCCCAGGAATAGGAATAGGGCTTGTTGCCGCCGGTGGCAGAACAGGTGAAGCTGACATCCAGCGGTTCGTAGCCTGATTTGGGGTTCGCGTCTGCGGTCGCCGAAGGAGCATTGTTCGTGACCAACGTATCGTGTTGCCAACTGTTGTCGGCCGTATCGGTCTCGCCGGAGACGACGTCGACGCTCGCTTTGAGCGTGTAGGTCCCTTCGGTCTTGGCGACATAGGAACAGGAATAGGTCCCTGTCTGGGAAAGGGGAGCAAGATCAGAGAATGAACGCCGACAGGAAGCCTGTTCTGCACCGTCCACATAGAAACGGACAGTGCTCGACTCGTCCCGATTGCCTTCATTATATATCTTGGTGGACCAGGAGAGGGTATCCCCCTCGGTCTTGGTGTTGGGATAGACGATGCTGCCTGCACGGAGGTCATGGACCGGCTTGTCGGTCACCGTGATCTTGACCTTCTCACTATCAGACAAACCATACACATCGGTGATCTTGAACGTCACATAATACACACCATCCTGACCATCCTTCGGAGTCCACGAAAACGACTGACCCGAAAAAGAAGCGCCAGAAGGAAGACCCGAAGCAGAAACAGCATCACCATCAGGATCACTACCAGAGACACCAAAAGAAAGCGTACTCTCCTCCTGCACCGACCTGCTGCCGATGGGATCCAGGACAGGCGGAGCGTTTATCCTGATCTTTACATCATCGCTGTCCTGACCATTATCATTATCGATAGCAACCTTCAGCGTGTGCCAGCCATAGGACAGATCAGTGTAGGTATAATCATAGCTGCCGGCATTATTGCCGGTCGTATACACATTGGAAGAACCGTCATAGATCCGGACGGTCGCTCCCTGATCCATATAATAGTGCATCAGCACATCATGGGTGTTGAAGACATCATTCTCCTCAGGAGATTGTATAGTGACAGTGGGAGCAGGAGGCTTATCCGTGACCGTGATCTTGACCTTCTCACTATCAGACAAACCATACACATCGGTGATTGTAAAAGTCACATAATACACACCATCCTGACCATCCTTCGGCGTCCACAAAAACGACTGACCCGAAAAAGAAGCGCCAGAAGGAAGACCATACGCAGAAAAGCAGCATCACCATCAGGATCACTACCAGAGACACCAAAAGAAAGCGTACTCTCCTCCTGCACCGACCTGCTGCCGATGGGATCCAGGACAGGATACTTATTGATACGGATATTCACTGAATCCGTGTCCTGGCCATTGCTGTTCTCGACCTTCACTTTCAACGTATGGGGACCGCGAGAAAGACCCGTATAGGTATAATCATAGCTGCCGGCATTATTGCCGGTCGTATACACATTGGAAGAACCGTCATAGATGTAGATGGTCCCTCCCTGGCTGATGAGGTATTCCATCTTCACGTCCTGTGCATTGAAGACAGAACCTTCAGATGGGGAATTGATGGTCACGCTTGGAGGGACCGGCTTGTCCTTTGTGATGAAGTCCCAACGGTCGCTGGTGGTGGATGCGCCATGGGTGTCTTTGACAATGATCTTCCAATGATAGGTGGTGGAATAGGAAAGGCCGCTGACCTGGTAGCTTTCGGCAGCGATGCCGCTCGCCACTTTTGGGGGGCTGGAACTGGTCCCGAAATAGACATCATAGGACAGGGTGTCGCCGTCAGGATCGTTGCCGTCCCAGGAGAGCACCAGGGAGAGGTCCTGGTTGGTCGAACCGTCGGCAGGGCTCTTGAGCGTCAGGGAAGGAGCACGGTTCTGGATGGTGACACTGTCGACATAGTCGTCAGAGATAGGGACAGGAAGATAGGGGGGCAGCACGTCTGGCATGAAGACCTCACAGCGGATGACGTCGCCGATGCTTGTCTGAGAAGCAGGATAGGTTTCCATGCCGTAGTCAGAGTACCGGTCATCGAATTCGTCGTTGAGATACCAGTTGTAGAGATAGCCATCAGGGTCATAGGATCCGATGCCATCGATGGAGCAGGTAAGCGTCTGGTCTTCGGTAGGATAGTCAGGGGTGATATGCACGACCCCGTCGCCGCCTGACTGAGCTGCGAATGCAGAGAACGATGTCAGCATTGCCATGAGCACGATGAATGCCGTCCAGATGATTGCGTTATTCTTCATTTTTGTGTTCCTCCTAAAAGCCGAAGCCGACCCCTGCTTTGATCGTATAGCCTCTCCGATCGTGGTCCTTGATGTAGAAGTAATCGCCGCCGAGGAGAAGCTGCACGTCGTTCCAGATGACGTTGTTGAACAGGGCCTCGAGGCCGAAGTCGACCCGGACGTCCTCCAGGTTCTTGCCCTCCTTGTCCTGTGACCAGGTCTTCTTGACGCTGGGTGTTACCTTGATGTCGCCGAAATAGTGGGTTCCGTAGAGTTCCCATGAGTTGGTCTCGATCTCCTGGGAAGCGATGGTCTTTCCCTTGGCGAGGACATCGGTCTTCCCGTCGTTCTTCTGGAGATTGAGCGCGATCTTGGTGCCGTCGCCGAGAAGATAGGCAAGTTCGACGTATTGTCCGAACTCTGAGCTTTTGATCTCGCGCTTCACCAGGCCGTTGTAATCGAAATCTTCATCGCCGTCCATGGCGGTGAGACCTGCCTCGAGACGGAATCGTTTCGCTTGCACGCCGCCGCCGATCTTCCCTTCGATAAAACGAGTCGCCCGATGGCCGACCTCCTTGTCGTTGACCGTCGTCGTATAGTCGGCCAGCCTGACCTCTGCCTGGCCGTTGATCAGAAGGTTGATGCCATGATCCTTGCCGTATTTGGTGGCAAGACCAGCAAGGCCGAAGAACCCGTTTGCGTCGAACCTCCCTCGCTCAGAGAAGTGTTGATAGTCTCTGAACCCGCCGGCGTAGATGCCGTTATCGGTCTGCGAAAGATCGTCGAGGGAGACTCTTGAAGGGCTTTCCGGAGCAGGGACCTCGACCGTGTCGGTGACGATGATGGGCTCAACCGCAGGCTCGTCCTCGTCGGCGTAGAACCGAAGGACGGTCGGGACTAACTCGTCGTCCTTGTCAGAGACAGAGGTGAGGCCGATGACCGCCTGCTGATAGCCTTTCTCTTTCATACGGTCGGTGATCTTCCTGATCTCTTCCTGGGTGAAAGTTCCTCTGACCGGATCCTGGTTGTCCAGGGCTTTCTGGATCATGCTGACGAGGTCTCTGTCCTGGACAGCATCGAGCTTATGGATCGATGGATTCTGCAGGTCTTGGAAATAGTCGCCGAGCTGTCGATAGTCGGCAAGGATGACCTTATCTTTCGGGTGTGCCTGATGATACTGTCGGACACGCTGTTCCATATCGGTGAGGAACGAGCCCAGGTCCTGCAAAGAATAGTTGTTGATGTTGCCGTTGCTCGGATAGGTGACCGTGCTGTTCTCATGGCCACGCACAATGGGGACACCGGTCGCAAGGATGCGTCCGTTGATCTTCCCGAAGGACTCCTGCCGCTGCTCGTAGTTCCTGCCGATGGTCTTGCCGTCCTTCATGGGCCGTCTGCCATAGAGGGACTGATGCATGGCCTGGGTCTTTGCACGAAGAGAAGAGGGATTTTTCCCGATGTGCTTCTTGTTGGATTTGACTGTATCCTCAAGGACAGATCCGATGTAGTTCACAGAATTCTGTAATCCGGCAGTGAGGTCTTTCTTGACCTTGTCGGATTTTCCGTTCAGGATAGCAGGGGCTGCTCCGCCGTGGCCAGAGTTAATATCAAAATGAGCAATCATGGGTTCTTCACCTCGGTTGGATAGTTTTGTCACATGACAAGGACGATGTTACACCTATTGAGTGGCAACTGATATATATAGTTTTCGTTTTATCATCACTGAGAAGTGATTAAAATGAAAGAAGAGGGGTCATTTAAAAGCGGTTTAAAAAGAAAAGTATATAATTGGCCCAGATACCCGAAAAGCATGATCGCGGTCGTAGGATCAGGCCCTGTAGGAAACTTTACGGCATACCAGCTGGCGAAAAGAGGACAGGAAGCGACAGTCTATGAGGAGCATCAGAAGATAGGGGCTCCTGTCCAGTGCACAGGCATCGTCACCGCAGATATCCGCCGGCTCATCAGGGTCCGCCCTTCGACCATCGTCAACAGGATCAGCAGGATCAGGGTGATCGCGCCGAACAATGAATCGTTCCTGCTCAAGCTCAAAAAACCAGAGCTCATCCTGGACAGGACATCATTTGACAGCTCCATCGCTGATTTGGCCTCAGAATACGATGTTAGGGTAAGAAAAGGCCACCGGTTTGTTTCCCGAACAGGGAAAGAAGCCATTTTCAGCACAGAAAAAGGAAAGAAGACGGTTCCCTTCAGCCATCTTGTCGGAGCCGACGGCCCTCTGTCCAGGGTGGCGAAATCAGCGACCCTTCTCCAGAACAGGACATACTACCATGCCATGCAAGCAACAGTAAAAGGAGACTTTGACAAGAGCATGTATCAGACCTTCTTCGGCAGGGAGTATCCTGGATTCTTCGGGTGGCTCGTACCAGAGAATGAGGGGGTTGCAAGGATAGGTCTCGGGACACGATGCAATCCACAGCCTTATTTCAAGAGGTTCCTGGAACGATACATAGGAGCTGATTGGGAGAAGAGAGTGGTCGGCTACCAGAACGGCTTGATCCCCATCCATAATCCCCTCCAGCCCATCGAGAAAGGGAATACCTGCCTGGTCGGGGATGCAGCAGCACAGGTCAAGGCGACGACAGGAGGAGGCATCATACCGGGGATGAAGGCAGCGATCGCCCTCTCAGAGGCCCTGGCTGAGAAGAAGAGCTATCGGAGGACGCTGTGGCAACGGGCAGGAAAAGGATTGTTCATTCATCTGCTGCTGAGAAAGGCGCTCGACCGCTTCACCGACAGAGACTACAACAGATTGATAGAAATAGGTTCCCGGAAGAATATTCGGCAGATCCTTGAGACGACATCAAGAGAACATCCCACAGGCATCCTCATGAAAGCTCTGAAGAAGGAACCCCGCCTGCTCCTGTTCGCGAAGATCCTCTTCCAGAGACGGCAGAAAGGAGAGAGGTAAGAGTACCACGAAATATATATAAACCAAACAGGGTTTCGTCAGAGGACAGCTCATGCTTCTCAAGAGAGGATGTGGGGGACAGGAACATGGCACAAGAACCGGACGATGATGATGTGGTCATAGATTTCTCAAAGATAACGGGTCTTTTCACGAAAAAGAAGACGGAAAAAACCCGCAAGACAGGACAGAAGAAAGAGAAAAAGACCTCTCCTCCTGCGAAGGGACCTGAGAAAGAGAAGAAGGAAGAAAAGAAGGCTCAGGTTGAAAAGAAAGAAGACGAGCCGACAGATACAGCAGCAGACCCTCAGGAACAGCCAGCTGCAGAGCAGGAGAAGAAGGAAGAAGAGGAAGAGACCACGAGCAAAGATGCCCACGCGCAGCAGACCGATGAAGAACCGTCTGAGAAGAAGGAAGCAGCCGCATCCACAAGCCAACCGCTAAAGAAAGCTCAGCAGAAAGAAGGACAGGAAGAAGACGATGAGATCACCATCGATTTCTCAAGAATAACAGCTCTCTTCGGAAAGAAGCGCGCTGTCGCCGAAGAACACGCGAAAAAGCACGGTAAACACGTTCATACAGAAGAAAAAGAGACAGCGAAGGAAGAAGAAATGGATGACGACGATGAGGCATCCATCGATTTCAGCAAGATATTCGCTTTCTTCAGGTCAGGAAAAGGAAAGAAGGCGAAGACCGAAGAGAAAGCGACAGATGAAGATGAGGACATCCAGATCGACTGGAAAAAAGCTGCAGCCCTCGGGAAGAAATATGCTGTCCTCCTGCTCATACTCATACCCTTGATCATGTCAGTCACCTTCAGGGTCCAACCGGCCATCCTTCCTGCCACAGACGTATGGGCGACCTCGACGGTCAACAACTATTTCCGTGGACAGATAGCCAAACAGGTCAACCAACAATATCCGAACCTCCCCCAGGCGAACAAGGACAAGATCATCGGAGAACAGTTCGCCGATTTCCTTTCCAAACAGGGCAGCCAGGTAGACCAGCAGGTCCGGGGGATCTCAGAACAGTTCAAGCAGCAGCTCCAGGACGCGTCAGGACAGACCTATCTCCTGGCCATCGACCCCTATTTCTGGGAACGTCTTGCACGGAACGTCGTCAAGAACGGGAATCCTGGCGATTACATGAAGGACGGCAAGGAATGGGATTCCCATATGATGGCGCCGAAGGGACGGGCCATGCCCGCAGACATGCTCCATGCCTATGTGGAAGCCTATGCATACAAGATCGTGAGGATATTCAACAGGGACATCCCGCTGAAGAATGTCGCTTTTTACATACCTGTCTTGCTCGCGACCCTGGCGGTCATCCCTGCGTTCTTCCTCGGTCGACGCCTAGGCGGGAACGTAGGCGGGCTTTTTGCCGGCATCCTGATCGCTGTCCATTCTCAGTTCATGACCAGGACTGCTGCAGGGTTCGCAGATACCGACGCCTATTCTGTCGTCCTTCCGCTGTTCATCGTCTGGGCATTTGTCGAGGCCTTCGAGACCGACCGTTTCTGGAAGAAGACCTCCTTGGCTGCCGTCGCCGGATTCCTCGTCGGCGTGTTCGCCTTCTCCTGGACAGGAGCATGGTATATCTTTGACATCATCCTTGCCACCATGGCGATCTACATTGTTTACCTTTTTGCGGAACAGTACCTGGATACGCGCGAGCTCAGATTGTGGACCTTCTTCAGGAGCCCCCAGGTGAAGAACACGCTCTACCTGTTCCTGATATTTTTCGTGGTCTCGGCCGTCTTCGTCATCCTCTTCAGGGACACGTCCACGTTCACCGGATCGTTCATCAAAGGGCCTCTGGGATTCAGCGAGATGAAGGATGTAGCGATAAACACCATCTGGCCAAATGTCTATACGACGGTCGCAGAACAGAACTCCTCCTCGCTTCAGGGAGTCATCAATGCCATGGGAGGGAAGATGCTCTTCTTCCTGGCCATCATCGGAGCGCTGATGACCATCATCCGAAAAGACAGGAAAGGGAAGCGTGACATCAAGATGGCAGCGATCCTCATCATCTGGATGGCCGTATCGACCTATGCCGCCATAAGAGGTGTGCGGTTCTCGCTGCTCATCGTCCCGGCGTTCTCTGTGGGCTTCGGACTGTTCATAGGCATCACCTATCAGTATGTGAGCAGATGGATAAGCAAGGAATTGCATATCAGCAAGGTCATCAGCGGAACGCTGCTCATCATCCTGCTTTCCCTGTTTCTCATAGGGCCGGTCAAGGCAGGATGGGATGTGGCAAGCCATGAGGTCCCGAGCATGAATGACGGCTGGTTCACTGCGCTGGACAAGATACGGCAGGAGTCGCCGAAGAACGCCATCGTCAATTCCTGGTGGGACTTCGGCCATTGGTTCAAGAACATCGCAGACCGCGCTGTTACCTTCGACGGAACATCACAGAATACACCCCAGGCCCACTGGATAGGAAAAGTCCTGCTCACCGATAATGAAGATGAGGCAGTAGGTATCCTCCGTATGCTCGACTGCAGCGCAAACGATGCCTTCGTGGAGCTCAACAGCATCGAGAAGACCCCGCTGGATGCCATCAGGGTACTGTATGACATCCTGCCGGTCAAAGGACGGGATAAGGCAAAGACCATACTTCTCGACGACGGACTCTCCTCTGCAGAGGCAGAACGAGTCCTCGACCTCACCCATTGCGACCCGCCTCAGGATTATTTCATCGCCTCTGAAGACATGGTAGGCAAAAGCGGGGTCTGGGCCCATTTCGGCGCCTGGAACTTCACCCGTTCCTCGATGTACAAAGAGGTCAAAGGGGACAATCCTGGAGAGGGAATCTCGACGCTGAAAGACACCTTCAAGCTGTCTGACCAGGAAGCGCAGAGCATCTACTATGATGTGCAGACCGCCGACCCGAACCAATGGATAGCGCCCTGGCCGAGCTATGCTTCAGGACTGAACAGCTGCGGGAATGCCGGAGAGAAGCTGCTCCGTTGTGCGAACGGCATCATGGTCAACCTTAGCAAAGAACCGTGGGAAGCATATATCGAATCCCGTGGCCAAAGAGTCTATCCGAGGGTGCTTGCTTACCCTACTGTCGAGGGCATGGAACAGGTCAAGCATGTCGGAGACGACGTGCTCAGGACGAATGACGGCCGTGAACTGGGACTGACCCTCGTCCCCAACGGAAAAGGCTATCAGATGCTCATCCTCTCTCCGAAACTGGCAGCGAGCATGTTCACCAGGCTGTTCTATCTCCAGGCCCATGGACTGAAATATTTCCATCTGTTCACCCAGCAGAGGACCATCTCGGGAGGCAACATCTTTGTCTACAACGTCACCTGGCAGGGCGGAGAGATGAACCTCAAGGACGAGCTGAAACCGAAGACCGAGGTCAAGGAGGGAGATACCGTCTCCATCAACTACATTGGATGGGATGAGCAGGGGACGGTCTTCGACACCACCATCCGCGATACCGACAAGAGCGAGCTGACCAAAGAGGATACCTTTGATGAGCATAAAAGCCTGCGACCCTTCAATTTCACCGTAGGAAGCGGCCAGGTCATCGTCGGCATGGACCAACAGATACGGGGCATGAAGCTGGGAGAAGAGAAGATCATGACCATCCCGCCCGAACAGGCCTATGGGACCGACCCCAGTAAACATCCTCTCGGCAACAAGACCCTTTTCTTCAAGGTGCGTCTCGAGGAAATCTCATGAGCAGGAGAAGCGACCATTGGATCGTCATTCCCGCATACAATGAAGCCCGACACATCAAAGAGGTGCTGAAAAGATGCAAGCAGGTACAGGGCAGAGGCAGGGAGAAGGACATCGTCGTCGTGGATGACGGGAGCAAAGATGATACGGCCCGCCTTGCCAGAGCAGCAGGGGTGACGGTCCTCCAGCATGTGGTAAACCTCGGCAAAGGGGCAGCTCTGAAGACCGGCTGCGACTATGCTCATCAGCGACAGGGATGGCCCATCGTGGTCATGGACGCCGACGGCCAGCACGACCCTTCTGAAACACCTTCCTTTCTGAAGCTGCTGGAAACGGTGGATGTGGTGTTGAGCTATCGCAGGAAGAACCGGCACATGCCTGTCCTTATGCGTATCGGAAACGCGTTCATCGACCTGGTGTTCAAGCTCATCTATGGGATAGCGGTCAAGGATTCGCAGAGCGGTTATCGTGCCTTCCGATGGGACGCCTATCCGCTCATCCGATGGGATGCCAACGACTATTCCATGGAATCAGAGATGATAGCCAGGATGGCCAAGAGACGGCTGAAGTTCGCCCAGACGATGATACCTACCGTCTACCAGGACAAGTATAAGGGGACGACCGTCTTTGACGGGATCAAGATCGTCACAGACCTCATCTGGTGGAAACTCACAAAATTATAAAAACAGGAAGAAGAACCGCATAAGAATGGAACCCATACAGATCATCGGCATCCTCTTCGGGATGTTTCTCATCTATCTGACCTTCCTGTACAACAAGAGGGAGGAGTTCACGAGAAACGAGCAGCTCTTCTGGAGTTTCCTTGCGCTGGGCATCATCTTTGTGGCTCTCTTCCCCAACGTCTTCGACCCGATCATCCACCGGTTCGCCTTCGCAAGGACCCTCGACCTGGTGGTGGTCCTCGGTTTCATCGTCGTCATCAGCATCTCGTTCTACACCTACTTCCAGATGCGCAAGACCCAGAAGAAACTGGAGGAGGTGGTGCGAAAGATCGCCCTGAAAGGCGATGACGGAAGAAAGTGATGGAAAATGTGCGGAAAGTCGCCGCAGAACTTACCATTCCCGGATAGTCATATAATAAGATAAAGGAAAACACCTATTTTCTTTCATGGCCATCGAGAGCATCCTCATCGTCTTCGGCGTCGCCTTGACCGTCTCGTTCATCGTATCAGAGATATTCTATCGGTTGAAATATCCGCGGGTCATCGGCGCCATCTTCGCAGGCATCATCCTGGGACTTCCGGTAATCAAACAGATATTCTCGGCGAACGCTTTCAGGGACATCAATTTTCTCTCTGAGTTGGGCATCATCTTCCTCTTGATGCTTGCAGGCCTCGAGATCAACCTGAGGAAACTCAAGCACGCCGAGAAGGATGCCTTCCTCATCGCCACCTTCGGAGCCATAGTCCCGCTGGCCATGGGCTATCTGTTCATGATTGCGCTGGGCTACTCGAAGATCATCGCCTTCGTGCTCGGCATCTGTCTCTCTCTCACTGCAGAGGGGACCACCCTGAAGGTCCTCTTTGACATGGATGCCCTGAACACCAGGATAGGGACCACCATCCTCGGAGCAGGGATAATCGACGATGTCTTTGAGGTCATCTTCCTCTCGGCCATCCTCATCATCGCGAACAGAGACATCAAGAACCTCATATGGTTCCCGGCAAAACTGGTCTTTTTCATCGCCGTGATCTTCCTGGTCTTCAAGCTGATCCCACTGTTCATCCGGTTCATCCAGAAAGAACGTTCCAGGGTAGCAACCTTCAGCACCATACTCCTGATAGGACTCTGGATAGCGATCATCTCGCAGGGACTTGCACTCGGACCCATCATCGGGGCGTTCATCGCAGGCATCATCATCCAGGTATCCATCAAGAACCGGCATGAGGAACAGGAGAACGTGGAAGAGCTCAAGATCATGACCTTTTCCTTTGTCATACCCTTTTTCTTCATCAACATGGGACTGCATCTGGACTTCCATTCGCTCCTGACCAACTTCTGGCTCATGCTCTCGGTCACCTGCATCGCCATCATCGGAAAAGTGGTGGGTGCGGTCATGGTCACCCCGCTGACCGACCTTTCCCTGAAACAGAGCTATATCATCGGATGGGGGATGAACTCACGGGGGGCGGTAGAGCTTGTAATTGCTGAGATCGCGAGGATCAACGGGCTGATACCCATAGAGGTCTATTCCTCCATCATCATCATGGCCATCCTCACCACGCTGATGTTTCCCGTCGTCCTGAAGCGTTACATCAAAGAGGACCGCGCCATCCTCGATTAGAATGTTAGAAGGAGAGGCAAGGGATGAATAAGAGGAAGGAGTGAAAGGGATCAGAGAAGCAGCGTCTCTAAGATCATGATCTTTCGTGCTTTGGAGATATGATGCCCTGCCACATACTGGATGTCCTTTGGAAATGCCATGATGAGAAGAAGCGAATCAGAAATCTCGCCGCTCAGAGCTATCCCCCGCCTAAAGGCCTGGGGATATGAACGCTCCTCACGTCAATAGGCGAGATTTCTGGTGCCTCCGGTCCCAGCAACCAATGATTGCTGTGGATTACATTGGGTTTGCGCGCCGAAGCGCGGAGTATCAAACCCAACATAACAATCAAGAAAAGAATAAAAAGGTATGGAAAAGCTAGAATTTCACGCCGGGAGCCTTTTCTGTCCCTTCATCTGACCGGTAGTAGATGCGCTGGTCGAATCCGAACATGCCTGCGACGATGCTGGTCGGAAACCTCCGTATCTTGGCATTGAATATCTGCACAGCATCATTATAGCGTTTCCGTTCCACCGCGATCTTGTTCTCGGTGTTGGCCAGTTCATCCTGCAGGGCTATGAAGTTCTGGTTCGACTTGATATCAGGATAGGCCTCGACGGTTACGAGCAGGCGGGAAAGCGCGCCGTCCATCTGGTTGGCCGCTGCGACCTGGTCGCCTGGAGACTTGGCGTTGAGCCATTTGGTGCGGGCTTCGGTGACACCGAGAAGAACGCTCTGCTCGAAATCCTTCGCCCCCTTCACGGTCTCCACGAGGTTGGGGATGAGGTCTGCCCGTCGTTGATACACCGTCTCCACCTGTGCCCACTTTCCGTTGACGTTCTCGTCCAGGGAGACCAGACCATTATAGGCAGCGACCAGCCAGATCCCGCTGAAGAGCAGCAGGACAACAACAACCAGCAGCACGATCATGCCGACGCTCAGTTTTTTACCCATGATTATCACCTTTCTTCGCCCTGCTTTTCTTCAGGGCGCCCTTGTTCCCGGACCTCTTGTCTTTTGACCTCTTGTCCCCTGATGGAGAGACGCTTCCTTTCTTTATTGTTTTCTGTCCGGGGCTTTTCTGTCGGGAAGACTTTCCTTTCCCTGAAGAGGGCTTGGCGTTGAACAGTACCAGGACCTCGTCACGGTCAAGCCACATGCCGCCGCAGGACGGACAGATGTCGAGGATCGCTCCTGAAGGATGCTTGAGCTTGTCCATTATCTTATGGTCGCGCGGGCAACGGAGCGCGGCCTGCTGAAAAGAGGCATCATCTTTCTCTGTCTCTTTCTTTGTCTTTCTTTTGAAGAGTCCCATCTCAAAAACCTCCGGAGAACCCGCCTCCACCAAAACCTCCACCACCGCCAGAGAAGCCACCGAAACCGCCAGAACCGCCGAAACCGCCCAAGCCTCTTCCGAAACCGCCGGAAAAGAGCAGCCAACCGGCACCATAATAATGAGCATCAGAAAGGCGGCCTTTCCTGCCTTTCATGAACAGGGGAAGCAGGAGGAAGAACATCATGACGAGGAGGATGAAGATGATCCTCATCGACGGGACAGGCCGGGAGACAAGAGGCTCCTTGAGCCGCATGATGTCCTCATCGGTGGAATTGCGAAGTATCCGTGACACGACTTCCACACCGTCAAGGGTCCCCTGGGCAAAGTTCCCCGCTTTGAAGGCAGGAACCAGGTAGACCCGGCTTACCCGACCGAGAAGCGGAGTATTGAGCACGTCCTCGAGACCGTAGCCGACCTCCCAACGATACTTCCGGTCTTCGGTCGCGAGAAAGAAGAGGATGCCGTTGTCATTCCCTTTCTGGCCGATGCCGTTCTCTTCGGCTATCTTGAGAGTGTAGGATTCCAGATCATAGTCGGCTGGGATGGACTTTGTCGTGTAGATGACCATCTGGACAGAGGTATCCTGCTCGAGCTGCCGGAGGAATGATGTCGCCTGTTCCCTTGTCTTAGCAGAGAAGATACCGGCCTGGTCGACGACATAATCGCTGATTCGCTGACCGCTGACAGCCAGAGGGAGAGACACGGCTAAGAGAAGGAGGAGAGAAGAGATGAGGAGGGATCGTTTCCAGAACAGATGCTGTTCCATCATCCAAGGCAGGAGGGTCTCGCTATTTAAATCCTTTGGAAGAATGTTCGAGTGATAGGCGTTCCCAGAGATATGCCCGTTCCCGTCCATCGAGGGAAAGAAATTCTGCATAGCGGGTCTGGGCACAGTTGCTGGCGATGCAGGAGATGCCCGGGACGATGATGACCGCCGACCGGTCGTCCCCCTGAAGGATATGCTCATAGTCCATCACCGTATCGGTGATCATCTGCGCTTCACTGATGAGGGCGTTCTCCCCGGGATGAAGAGCATCGGCACGATAGACCATGCTGCTCTTCACATCATGGTATCCTTCGGTGACCAGATAGAGGGTGGTGGGTGCGGTGACTGTTCTGGTCAGCGCATAGATGATCGGACAGAGTATTGAATTCTCAGTGATGCGACCACGGTCATAGTCGATATCGATGACCTTCCAATCAGCCAGAGAGAAAAGGGCGCTTTCCTGCTCGTCCCTGGGAAGTGCGGAGTAGAAATCCATCTCTTTTCTGTGCAAAAACCCCTCGTCAACGTCTTTGCCTGAGATCCGAAGTGTCGTATGGAGCATATTAGCCAGCTCGCGGGGTGAGGCATAGTGCTCTGCTTCAAGGTGGATGACCGTATCGGGGGAGTCTTTGTACATTCCCACGACAACCACACGGCCATCAAAGACTGCATAGATGTTTTTATCGTCTTTAGCCCTTTCTGATCCCGCTTTCTTCACGTCTTTCTCCAGCAGGAGGAGATTGTCTGTGTTGTCGAAGAAATCAGAGACTGCGTCCCCATAGAGTATCTCGTCACCAGAAGGGTTGTTGTTATGGAGATGTATGGTCGAGAGCAGACCCTCCAGCCGTCGTTCTGCCATGGGAGAAGCGAACGCAGAAGAAGATATAAATGTTTGGAAGGAAGACCGGGTGAGAAGACCGGTGCAGGAGGGATACGGTTCGCAGACAGGAGAACAAGTAAGCTTTAAATAAGAAGTCGGCCTTTGTTCACCAGGTGAAAAGCATGGACATCGCGAAGACGAAGAAGGCCGATACGCTGCTGGGAAAGTTGCTTTTCCCTTTTTTCTCTCTGTCCCGAAAAAGACCGCTTGACCGCAATCCCAAGACCATCCTTCTCATCCAGCTATGGGGCATCGGCGAGACCATCCTTGTCCTGCCGGCGCTCAAGGCGTTGCGGGCGCTCTTCCCCAACGCGAGCATAAGCATGCTCTGCACGGATAGAAACAAGGAGGTCTTCTTCCAGAACCCTTCGCTCAACAACATCCTGGTCATCGAACCTTCTCTGGGTGGCGTGGTGCGGTTCCTACGGAAGCAGCGCAGGAGCTATGACCTTGCCATCGACTTCGAGGAATATCTGAACATCGCGACCCTTATTGCCTTTATCGCAGGGAAGAGCAGCCTCGGCTTTGCGACACACAGGAGAGGACGGCTCTACGACAAGGCGATACCTTATGATGCAGAACAGCATTGCGCCGAGACCTTCCTCGACCTGGTCAGGACCTTCCACAGGATCCCGAAGATCAGGGAGTTGGAACGGCTGAAGTATTCTCCGAAAGATACCGAGCAGGCAGAAGAGATGATTGATCGCCATCGGCTTACCGGAAAGAGGATCATCGTCCTGGCCCCGAGCGTGGCAGAGTCGTCCAAGTCGAGGATGTGGCCGAAGGGACGTTTCCAGAAGCTGACCGAACGCCTGCTCGGCCTGAAGAGATATCCCGTCGTGTTCATCGGCGGACCCGACGACAAAGAAGCGGTCGCAGCCATCGCCGGACCGTTCGGGAACAGGGTCGTCGACCTGTCGGGATCCATGGACCTGCGTACCTTGTTTGCCTTTGTCGAGCGAAGCAGCCTCATGATCTCCAACGATTCCGGGCCCATGCACATCGCAGCCGCCCAGGGCATCCCCACCATCGGGCTGTTCGGGCCCAACACGCCGGTGCGTTTCAGGCCGATGGGCAACAACAAGGTGATGTTCTATAGGCCAGAAAGCTGCGGATTCTCACCCTGCATCAATGTACATGAGGGAAAGGTCCCTGACTGTCTTTTTGCGAAGAACATCCCAGACTACCAGAAGTGCATGAAGGCCATCTCTGTGGACGAGGTATTCAGGGCCGCGGAGCAGCTGCTCAGGAAGAAGAACAGCTGATATGCAGGTCATGGATCATCGGATATGTTGATAGTTCCCCGAGAGGAAATAGCCGTAGAGCAGCCCCAAAGAGGCAAGTCGTGGGAGAAGATGCTTCTCGATGGAATGGTCCTTCTGTTCTATGAAATTGAAGATCTTTGGTGAGAAGACATAGATGCCCGCATTGACGACATGGCTCTGGCTCGCCCTGGGCTTCTCGATGAAGGAGGTGATGAGGTCGCCGTCCAGGCTGCAGACGCCGTAGGTCCCGGGATGCTCCCGGGTCATCATGCCTATGGTCGCGACCCGGTGCCTGTTGAGATGGGACGAGAACATCTGGCCGAGCCTTCCGGAGAAGAGGATATCACCGGACAGCACGAGGAAATCGGTGTCGATGCGGTCTCGGACAGTGAGGAGTGCCTGTGCGTTGCCGGGTTCATCCTTCTGGATGATCCTCACCGGAAGGTCCTGGCCCTGTATGATGGAAGCGAGTTCCTCGACCATGGCCGATTCGCCGGTGACGATGAACACCTTTACTATGCCGTTCTCCTTGAGATGGGTCAGATGAAGGGAAAGCAGGGTCTCCTTCGGCTCCTGGCTGTCCCTGCTCACCAGTTTGCAGGCCAAAGGAAGATGTTTCTTGTGGAAGAGCAGGATGGCCGTATCGATCTGTCGCTGTTCCATCCCTTTCCTGACGAAATAGGTGATGGCCTGGCTCCTCGAGCCGTTCAGCTTCCTTTTGGCGAAGAGGTCTATCTCGGCGAGCAGGTCAGGATCGATGGAGATGGCAACCTTATCTTTCATGAGAAGTATGAAGATATCATACTTTTATATGTTTTGGTTTCAGATTCGGGAAGTGCAGAGGGAAAGATATAAATATTAGCCACGCCATTAAGAGGAGAAAGCAGAAAGTATGAAAAAGTATGAAGGTGACACTGATGATAACAGAAATCCGACAAGAGCTCAAAGAGAGTGCAGACAGCAGGGGACGGCTGACCGGGATGGCTCCCCTGATCGCAGAGGCGGCGCAGGCCATCATCGCCTGTCTCAGAGACGGTGGAAAGATCCTCATCGCCGGGAACGGAGGGTCTGCATCCCAGGCGAGCCACATGGCAGGCGAACTGGTGGGCCGCTATCTTCAGGAAAGGAAGGGCATCCCGGCCATCTCCCTGAGTACCGACACGGCCGTGCTGACGGCATGGAGCAACGACTATTCCTTCGAACAGGTCTTCGAGCGCCAGGTCGAAGCCCTCGGGAAAGCAGAGGATGTCTTCCTGGGCATCAGCACCTCGGGAGATTCATCCAATATCGTCCGGGCTCTGCAGAAGGCGAAGGAGCAGGGCATGACCACCATCGCGCTCCTTGGCAGGGACGGAGGAAAGGCGAAAGGACTCGCAGAGAAAGAGATGATCGTCCCGCTGGATGCGACTCCCCGGATACAGGAAGGCCATCTCCTGATCATCCATATCCTCTGCAGGTTGATCGAGGAGGCGATGGCATGAACCAGTACATCTCCCATCTCAACAGGTTCAAGGATGCCCGCATCCTGGTGATCGGCGATGTGATGCTGGACAAGTTCATCTGGGGCGAGGTCTCACGTATCAGTCCCGAAGCGCCGGTCCAGATCGTCAATGTCCAGAAAGAGACCTATGCGCCGGGAGGAGCAGCCAACGTGGCAGCCAACCTCGGAGGGCTCACCCGCCACGCCTCACTCATGGGCATCATGGGAAAGGATCGATCACGGGATACCCTGAATGCACTTCTGGAACACAGGAAAGTATCCACCAAGCATATCCTTCTTGATGCAAAGAAACCGACGGTCCAGAAGATCAGGATACTCAGCCAGAACCAGCAGCTGCTGAGGATAGACTATGAGAAAGCAGAATATCTCTCCAAAAGAGACGAGCAGAGGATGAAGAAGATCTTCGACCGGCTTGTCAGGAACCTTGATGCGGTGGTGGTGTCTGACTATGCCAAGGGTGTCATCAGCGGGACGTTCATGAGACACATCATCTCCGGGACCAGGAAGAGAGGCATCCCGCTCATCGTCGACCCTAAACCCCGCCATCAGAAGTTCTATGGCGGAGCGACACTCGTCACGCCGAACCATAAGGAAGCCTGCAGCATGGCGGGAGTGCCATTGGACAACGCACATACCCTCCTTGGCGTCGGAAAGATGCTCATGAAGGAGATGGACGCGAACATCCTTATCACCCGGGGAGACAAAGGGATGTCCCTCTTCAAGAAAGATGGTCAGATCATCCACATATCGACGAAGGCAAGAGAGGTCTATGATGTGACCGGTGCAGGGGATACGGTCATAGCGATGCTGGCCCTCTCCCTTGCCGTGGGGGCCTCATTGGAAGAAGCGGCAGAGATCGCCAACTATGCTGCGGGGATCGTGGTCGGAAAGATAGGGACAGCAACCGTTACCCTTGAGGAGCTCAGGAGGTCGCTCGAGCATGCCTAGGGCGATCTTCCTCGACCGGGACGGTACCCTCAACGAGGAGACCATGTATGCACACCGCATCGAGGACTTCAGGCTGCTGCCCGGCGTCATCGAAGGGCTGCAGAAGCTGCGTGATGCCGGCTACCTGTTCTTCATCATCACCAACCAGTCCGGCATCGGCAGAGGCATCTTCAGCGAGAAAGAGATGCACCGGTTCAACGACCATCTCCTGTCGGTCCTCAAGCAGGAAGGCATCAGGATCGAGAAGGTATACTTCTGCCCTCACCATCCCGAGGAGGGTTGTGACTGCAGAAAACCGTCACCGCGGTATGTGTTTGAGGCAGCCAAAGATTTCAGTATCGATCTTGCCGGTTCCTATATGTTCGGAGACCACAGGAGCGACATGCTGCTTGCCCGGAATGCAGGGATACGGTCGGTGTTCCTGCTCACCGGCCATGGAAAAGAAGAGTTTGATAGGTTCGGGAAAGAGATGTCTGTGGATTTTGTCGCCAAAGATCTTGGGGAAGCGACGGGGTGGGTGCTCGATGATAATAAAAGATCTTGAGACGATGGGACAGATCGCAGAAGAGCTGCGCCAGAAAGGCAAACGTATCGTCACCTGCAACGGTGCCTTCGACATCCTGCATCTTGGCCATGTCAGGTTCCTCCAGGAAGCGAAGGCGCAGGGAGACGTCCTCGTCGTCGGGCTCAATGCAGATGATTCGATCAGACGCTACAAGGCAGAGGACCGGCCGATCAACTCCCAGGACGCACGGGCAGAGGTGCTCGATGCGCTCAGACCTGTCGACTATGTCGTGGTCTTCGAAGAGGAGACGCCGCTTGCCTTTCTCAGGGCAGTGAAGCCAGAGGTGCACTGCAACGGCGAAGAGTACGGAAAGGATTGTGTCGAGGCCCCTGTGCTCAAGGAACTGGGAGCATCATTGCATCTCATCGGACGTATCGGCGACTATTCGACCACCGACATGCTGAGACGTCTCAGAGAGGGTCGTAAGACATAAAAAAGATAGGAGGTTATCTATCGGTATGCATCCAGACGCTGCAGCTGAGATAAAACAGGGAGACAGGCTTCTCTTCAATGAACACTATCCTTATGGTATCTTCAGTGCAGACGGCCGGGTCAGCCAAAAGGAGGGCTATGGCCATCCCTTCGTCCTGGACCATCTTAAAGAGCCCGTGACCGTAGACAAGGTCGTAAGGGTCATCATGGAGAACAACGGCCATGCCGAAAGGATACTCGTCAGCTTCAAGGATGATCAGACCCGCCAATATTTCATGGGTGTTGGGTTGCATTATTATCCCAGTTCATCCCGGCAAGATAGAATGAACAGATAGGCCGTCGACGACAGATGTTCTCAGCGCCCTCATCGCAGTTTCCCTTTCTTGACAAGATAGAGCACTCCTCCGCCTAACAGCCCAAGGGAAAGGCCGCCGGTGAAGAAATGCAGCATGACCTTGGAGAAGAATGCCTGGAAGAACGATTCGGGAAAGAGATGGATCATGTTGTCGGTGGCAGGGTCCAGCTGCCAGAGATTGTTGGTGAAGAGATGCTCGTGGAGACTGAGGAAGACAGGACGGAAAGAAGAGGACACCAGAAGCCCGAGCAGGAAGATGACGACGATGAAGACAGCGGTGAGGATGAAGACCTGGGCAAGGGAGAGGAAGGCCTGGTCAGGTGCCTTGAAATAGAGGAAGAATATCAGCAGCACACTGAAACCGAGGAACATCCATCTGAGTGAAGACGCCCCGTCGATCAGGGCTTTCACATCGTCCATGTGGGCCTTCTCTTTTTCGTTGTAGAAATCCGATAGCTGTCCTTCATCTTTGAGATAGGAAAAGAGGCTCTCTGTGGCATTGAGCACGTTCTCCTGACCGAATGTCCTGTAGGCGCCATTGAGCTCATACTGCTGGTGATAGAAGTCCGCATCATAGAGCAGGGAGGAGAAGGCGTTGAGGAGCAGGAAAAGCGCGAGGAAAAGGGCTGCGGTGATCGTGTTCATGGTCCGGGCGGTCATCAGGAAGGGGAGAGCAGAACTCGTTTATAAAGGATGATGCAGTTGACACGAGAATAATGACACCCAAGGAGTAGTAACATTTAAATAGATGTGGAAGTCCCTGACGACTATGGACAATCCTTATAATGGTCGGATCAGCCAGAGCGACATCTATGCTGGGTTGGAGAGGAACGGCATACTGCTCATCAGTCCTGGTCTTGTCAAGATGGAGAACGAGATAGGGGTGGAAGACCTTATCACCGAGATTCTCGAAAAGAGCGTCGAGATCAGGGAAGCAGAGACCCTTCCGGCCCTTATGGCCTATCGCCCCTGGGACAAGTATCTGCTCATGCTTCGCGCCCTGGAAAAGGATGTCGGAAGCAAGGTGGGCTACCTTGCAGAGAAGACCGACCAACTGAAGGGCATCGGTCCCAACAGCAAGGCACTGCAGGAGATAAGCGATTACCTAAGAGAGACCAAGACAGAAGAGGAGCGCCCTCTGATAGGAGGTTATGTCTCACGATTGAGAGATATGTTCGAAGCACGTGATGAACTGGAGAAGAAATGGCTCATCTTCGATCCGGTCCATGATGAGGATTATATTGAGCATCTCAACAAAGCCTTTAAAGGAACGAATATTCTATGAAGACATGACAGACAGGAAGGATGTGCTGCGCTATTTCCAGGCGCTTGATGCCGAACTTACCCAAGAGAAAAGGAAGATAAACCTCTACATCATTGGCGGCTGTTATCTGATGCTTCAGGACATCAAACCGTCAAGCCCTGATATCGACATCCTGGTCGAACAGAAGGACTGGACAGCGATCAATAACGCCATCGGTCGTCTAAAACATGCAAGACCCGACGGACTCAAACCCTTCGACATTGATCTGCTCAACGATCGCTGGCTCGGTGAGTTCCAGATACCCAAGAATTTCTCCAAAGACACGAAACGCTATCGACGAATGCGGCATAGGATGAAACACCTGGCTTTGTATACCTTATCTCCCTATGACATCCTCATCAGTAAGATTGCACGATGGAAGAAGAAGGACATCGATGATATCAACGCTCTGCTCGACAAGAAAGTCATCCAGAGACATAAGCTCGAGAAAAGGATACAAAGGTGTTATATCCCGCAAAAAAAGACCTTCAAAAAGCATTACGACATGTTCATCTCCCTGTTCGGCGGACGTCTCAAAGAGCGTTCCTGGTTCTGAAGAGGAATAAAAAAGAAAAGACAGAAAGGATGCTGAACGCTTCCTCCGGACATTTTCCTTATGAACAGGCAAGATAGAGGAAATCCTGTGCCGTTATTCTCTGTCTTTCCGAGAGAGAAGGAAAGGTTTCAGATATTCTCCAGAAAGGAATGTTAAGAGGCATGCTGTTCCTGTCGTCATGGAACCGTCGATGATGAGAGGAAAGGGAATAGCAGAGAGGGCGGGGAGGAAAGAGAGGCGGGCAGTTCATTCATGTTATCGGTGTGCTGCGATGACTGCCCTGCTATTGATTGCCATAGGACTCTTTCCACACTCTGTTGTGGCTGCGGAGAACATCCTCATATCGCAGGTGATGTACGATCCGGCCGATGAGTCAGGAGGGGAAGCCATAGAACTCTACAACCCCAACGATGTCGCGGTGGACCTGTCCTTCGCCGTCCTGAAGAGCGAATCCCAGGAAGCGGATGCGACCCTCCCCAACGGCAGCAGCATCCCTGCGGAAGGATACTATCTCATCGCCGATACAGGATGGGATGCGTCCAAGGACGATCTTGAGTGGCCGTCTGCAGACTACGAAGAGACGCTCACCTTCTACAACAGCGATTCAGGCGTTGCGCTCATCATCGATGGCACGCTCCAGGATGCCGTAGGCTGGGGAACCCCTGAAAATATCGAGGATGGCCTCTTTGAGGGAACACCCACCAACGAGAGCGAAGAAGGAGCCACGCTAAAGCGAACGCCGGTCGACATGGATACTGATAACAATGCTAAGGATTTCATCATCGATGAACAGCCTGTGTTCCACAATGCACAGAGTAAAGAAAAAGGAGAAGTCAGCATCTCGGTGACCGCGACCATCCTGGACAATGGGGCAGAGGTCTCTATCTTTTCGCTTCCGCCGGACGAGGATGACGGGAAGGAAGGCATCCAATATTATCCTGCGGCTGGAAGGGGACGAAGCCTGCTCGTCGAAGCAGAGGAGGACGACCCTGACGGTATCGAGGGCATGCAGGACCCGAACCTGGTCTTCGACGGAAAGAGCTACGAGATGAGAAATACAGAGAATCTCAGCGAGACGGCAGCCCTTTTCAGCACCAACCTGCCCTTGCCGTTCCATCAGGCACCGGGAAACTATATCATCAACGTGTCCATCGACGGTAGCTCTGCGGTGGCATCTGTTGAGGTCATGCCGCTCGTCGCCATCGACGCTGACGCATCGGCACTGACCTTCCGTTCCGCCATCGGCGACCGTTCCCAGGTCATCGGCGACCAGGACATGACCACGCCGGACAGGCCGACCATACAGAACATCGGCAACACCCGACTGGACATCAGCATCTATGGGGATGCGTTCTACAGCGAAGAGGACATCCTTTCGCTGGACAGCTTCTCCTACAGTTTCCATGAGGACGCCTTCGTCGGAGACCTTTCCGGTGTCCTGAGCGAAGAGCCGACAACCGTCCCGCTCGGTCTTGGCCCGGGGGAAGCGTCATTCAACGAACTGAGCCTGCGGTTCGAGCCGCTTCCCGACGACATACCTGGAGCGTATAGCGGCAACATCTACCTCTACGGTGTAACCTCATGATCCGGCTGATCCTGATAGCCCTGGTGCTTCTCATCGTGCCTTCTGCAGCTGCTCTGAGGCTCGCGGTCTCTCCCGATGTCCTCTTCTTCGGTAAAGACCGGACAGAAAGGACCTTTCGGGTGATGAACCCGAACGACGAACCGATCAGGGTGATGATGAGACTCAGGGGCCCCGGGGGAGTCAAGGGAGACCGGACAGGATTCCATCTCAGCGATGATTTTCTCGACCTGATGGCGGAAGAGAGCAGACAGATGCAGGTCTCCTTCGACAGGACAGGAGACAATCCCTATGTGGAGGATACCATCTTCGCATCGGTCGTCGACGATCGGTTTCCGGTGGCGCTCTATCCAGGGGTAGGCATCCGGCTGAGCGCCATCGATCCGCAGGCGATATCCGAAGAAGATAAAGACAGCGATATGCTTTCAACAGCGACACCGAGACCGCCAAGGACCATAGTCCGCAAGATACCGAAGAAGAACCTGTTCGTGACGAGCGCAGGATATACGCTCATGGTACTCTTCGCTCTGGCTGGGATGATCTTCGGATTCAGAAAGGCGGGCTAGAAAGAGAAGTTGAATCGAAATAATTAAATAGACAACGATGCAACGGGAGAGTCATGCGCAAGATTAACTTTCATGACTTCTTCATAGAAAAATATACTGAGATGAATCTGCAGTTCTTTGTGCTAGAAAGCGGCTATCAGAATGCAAGGAAATGGTTCAAGCACCGCAAGAAGATGAAAAAGATACTCAAACGCGTCGTCGAGATAAACAAGGATCTGCAGAAAAGAGTTGTCGATGGCATGGTCGTATGGGAATCGCCACACAGCAAAGATGCTCACTACGTTCATGAGATGGTGGATCTTTACGACGAGTTTGAACAGCTCTTCAAGAAGGAACAAGAGAGATTTATCAAAAAGGTCAAGGTCACGCCTGTGGAACTTGCCAAGATCAAGACTCCTGCGTCACTGCTTGCGCATCGCAGCATCAGCAAACGGTTTGGCAGGTGGTTAGGCAAGAAAAGACGCGGTCTCTGAATCAAGCATAATACAGCTTTCCTGAGCGTCGCTGCTCCTGGTCTTTCTGTGACCCCGGCTTGTTTATCCTGGGTCGTTTGCTTTCCATGTCCCTGCGCAGGGTAATCTGAAGGTCCCTGAGGAAGAGGTTCATGCCTTCAGCCATGGCATAGGGTCCCAAAGCTTCTCCGTTCTCTGCAGGGATGCCCTTGAAGACGAGCAGCTCATCAGAGAGATAGTCGATGAAGACCAGGTCATGGTCGACGACTGCGATCGAACAGTCCCTGGTCAGGGCAAAATCCTTGATGACCTTGGAGATGATGAGACGCTGCTCCACGTCAAGATAGGCAGAGGGTTCGTCGAGGAGGTAGAGGTCGGCCTCCGCTGAGAGGCAATGGACGACAGAGACCCGCTGGAGCTCCCCGCCGGAGAGCTGGTCCAGCCGCTTCATCAGCAGGGGGGTTATGTCCAGAGGACCGATGAGGGTGCTGGTGTGATTCTTGACGGCATCCTTGAGGAATTCCATGACCGTCATAGTCGTGGCAGTGAGATATTGGGGCTTGTAGGAGACCGTGACCTTCTCCAGGATATCTCCTTCGAAGGCTTCGAGGTCATGGGCAAGTATCCTGACAAACGATGTCTTTCCGATGCCGTTCTCGCCCACGATGCCTGTCACCACCCCCTTGTCGAGATGACCTTTGGCAGAGGAGAAGCGAAAAGTTCCCAGGACCGCATGGATGTCCTTCCATTCGGTCAGCCGGACATGCTTGAGCTTCTTCGGTCGGCTGTTGACGGTGAAAGTGATGCCCTTCGATCGGAAACGGATGTTCTCTTCCTTCAGGTAGCCGGAAAGATAGACGTTCATGCCCACCCTGCTGGCCTTGGGCTGAGAGACGATGCCATAGCTTCCTTCATCTCCGTACATCATATGGATGAGGTCGGTCATGTAATCCAGCACGACCAGATCGTGCTCGACCACCATGACGGCCGTATGCTCATCGGCAAGGCCTCTGATGAACTTGGCCATCTTGATGCGCTGCTTGATGTCAAGATAGCTGCTCGGCTCGTCGAAGATGTAGAGGTTGGCCTTCTTCAGGACGGTCGCAGCTATTGCCGTCCGCTGCAGCTCGCCTCCTGATATCTTGCCGATGTCTGTGTCCAGGAAGCCGGTGAGCTCCAGCTGCTCAGCAAGCTGTCCGAGCTTTGCCTCCTCATCGATGTTCTGCAGCAGCTCGCGGACCGTTCCCCTAGCGCTTTGCGGTATGAGGTCGACCTGCTGCGGCTTATAGGAGACGGTTATCTTTCCGTCGCGGATCTTCTCGAAGAAGACCTGGGCCTCTGTTCCCTTGAAATGGCCGATGATCTCTGTGTAGGATGCTTTATCGTTCCTGCTGAAATCGCCGAAGTTGGGGGTGATGGCCCCTGCCAGGATCTGGATGGCCGTCGACTTGCCGATGCCGTTCCTTCCGAGGATACCGACCACTTTCCCGAACATCGGTATGGGAAGATTATAGAGCCGGAACTGGTTCTGGCCATAGCAATGGACCGGTTCCTTGTGCAGCTCAGCAGGAAGCTTGACTATCTTGATGGCATCATAGGGACACATCTTTGCACAGATCTTGTGCATCTCAGTGACCTGCTCCTCACCGATCTCGGCCTTCCCGTCATCTCCCAGATGGAAGCCTTCCCCTCCGCTCCGGTTGATGGGGTCGTACTTGATGCATTCCTTTCCGCAGTCAGAAGACCGACACTTGGTCTTGTCGACAATGGCGATGTGCTGTTGCATAAGCCAGAATGGGGGCTCATACGATATATAAAGGTTTGGCACAAGAACTGGACGCGCAAGAACACCGGACACTCAGAAGAGAAGGGATGATAAAAGAAGGTCAAAGAACCGGCAGCTAGCGTCTCAGCTTCTGTTCATGCTCGAGGACCAGCATGTCGATGTTGCGGAACTGCTCATAAGCATGGTTCTCGTTGATCTTCCTTGCCTGGAGGAACTCGCTGTCGCTCGGCGGTCTCATCAGACCATGGACAAAACCACAGCCGTTGCATTGCCCCCCCACAGGAACCTTGTTGTTGCAGTTATGGCATTTCGTGAAACCCATCGCATATCACCGTGAAGAAGATGGCCCGGATGTATTTAAATATTGTCGTCCTCAAGGCTAACTCAAGCAGAGCATTTAAATAGGGCAGGATGATTTTCCAGCAGGTGTGAGGTGGTGATATGATGGCAAAGGCGCTGTATATGGACGATGCTTACCTGAAAGAGTTTGAGGCGACGATAACATCAGTCAAAGACGGGAGATACATCGTCCTGGACAAGACCGCATTCTATCCGAACGGCGGAGGACAGCCTCATGATACAGGAACGCTCCTGCGGGATGGAGAGACGTTCAGGGTGGTCTTTACCGGAAAATTCTCGGGAGACATCTCCCATGAGGTGGATAAGGCGGGCCTGAAGCAGGGAGACAAGGTACAGGGGATCATCGATTGGGACAGACGATATGCGCTGATGAGATATCATACAGCCGCTCATATCCTTTCAGGCGTCTTCAACAAGGAAGCGGGCGCGCTCATCACCGGCAACCAGCTGGATATCGCCAAAGGTCGGATCGATTTCTCTCTGGAGGAATTTGACAGGGAGAAGATGGCAGCCTACTTCGAGATGGCCCAGGCGATTGCCGAGAAGGACCTTCCCATAAAAGTGTACTACATGGACCGGGAAGAGGCATTGCATATCCCTGAGATGGTGAAACTTGCCGGCGTCCTGCCGCCAGCAGTGAAACAGCTGCGCATCGTGGATATCGAAGGCTTTGACCGCCAGGCAGACGGAGGGACACATGTCAGGTCGACAAGAGAGATCGGAAAGATCGTCTTCACCAAAGCAGAGAACAAGGGAAAGAACAACCGAAGGGTCTACTACACTCTACGCACGGCGTGAACTGAAAGGAAGGACCCCTCCCTGCGTCAGAAAGGTGGACCATACAAATATGAAGAAGATACAGAAAGCATCAGGGGATGGCATCGCTGCAGGCTGCAGAAACAGGCATTTTTTCTTTCATAAACCTTAAAAAGAGAACAGAAGGCAACCATCGTATGGCACTGACAAAGGTGTACCTGTTCACTTCGCCGACATGCCCCAACTGTCCGGCAGCAAAGACATTCATCAGGGAATTCAGACAGGAACGTGATGATTTTCAGCTCATCGAACTGTCCACCATGTCCCATGAGGGACAGCGGAAAGCGAAATCCTTCAATGTGATGAGCGTCCCGACTTTCATCATCAAGGGGCCGGGATACCCTCAGGCCATCGGTCTGATGGGTGTGCAGTCCAGCAAGAGCATGAACAAGTACCTTGACCTGAGCTATGGCAAGGAACTGCCCGAAGAGCCGACGTTTAGGGAGAAACTAAGGAAAGGCATAAAAATCGGTAAGCTGAAGATCAAACTGTGAGCAGTGAGACCACAGAGATAACGAAACCCAAAACTTTGCATGAATCAACGACCACGAGGTGGAAACCATGGAAGTCAAAGTCTATTCAACCCCAGGATGCCCTTGGTGCGCCAAGGCAAAGCAATATCTCGGAGAGAAAGGTGTCCCGTTCAAGGATATCGACGTCTCCCAGGACATGGAGGCTGCCAAGGAGATGATCGCCAAGTCAGGGCAGCGAGGCGTCCCTGTCCTGGACATCAACGGAACTATCATCGTCGGCTTCAACCAGCCTGCCATCGAACAGGCATTGGGAGCATAAACAAGGCAGGATGGACAACCGCAGGCTTGTCCGGTTCTTTCTTTTTTATTGCCATCGTCTTCCTTCTTCCATAAGCTTTTTAAAGCGATTTTCATCAACATCCTGTCATGATACGCCTCGTCTTTTCACCTGACTGGTTCTTCAACATAGATTCACTTTTCGAGTTCTTCTCCCTGATCGTCACGGTGCTCATCTCCCTGCAGGCCTTCAGGACATGGAAGTTCACCGGAGAGAAGAAATACAGGATTGTGGGCCTTTCCTTCGCCTCCATATCGCTGAGTCTGCTCTTCAAGGCTCTGACGAACGTCACGGTCTATAATTCGCAGACCGTCGAACGCACCATAGGCCGGTTCATCGTCACCTATCACACGTCCTATCAGATATACCTGTTCATTGTCGTCCTCATCGTGCTCTATAGGCTCTTCTTCCTGCTGGGCATCTGGGGATTCTTCAACATCGTCTACCAGTCGAAGGACCGGCATCAGCTTTGGGTCACCGGCATCCTGCTCGTGACCATCGCCACCTTTCTCGAGACAGAGACGCTCTTCATGTTCCATATCATAGCAGCAGTCATCCTTGGGTTCATCGTGAAATATTATCTGAGTATCTGCACGACCAGGAAGGACAGATGCATGAAGAAGATGGCCATGGCATTCTCCCTTCTGCTGCTGAGCCAGATATCTTATATTTTCACTTCGCTGTCGGCCGAGATGTATGTCGTTGCTGAGGCGTTCCAGCTCCTTGGCTTCATCTTCCTTCTGGTGCAATACTACAAGACGGTGTCCAAAAAATGAGCGTCCGACGCACCAAGATCGAGATCATCAACGATATGCTAAGCTCTATCCAGACCAAGGGCGGAAGGATCAAACCGACCCACCTGATGTACAAGGCAAACCTCTCCCATAAGCTTCTCAACACCTATCTGGACGATCTTCTCAGGAATGAGATGGTCAAAGAGGTCAGGCAGAAGAACTACAAGTACCTTATCATAACAGATAAGGGGCATGATTTTGTCAATGAGTTCAGGAGGGTGAAGAAGTTCCAGGAGTCCTTCGGCATCTAGCAGCTAGTTTCGTATTCTCCACCAGAGCGCGCCGGCCAGGATGGCGGTGCTCACCGATCCAAGGATGGGCCGATAGGGTTCCAGATAGGCCAGGAGTGCCGTGGTGCCGAAGAGCAGCACCAGGAGCTGGTTGCAGATGGGACAGCCAAAGGCAAGAAACCCTGCAAGGCCTCCGGAAAAGGAGACCGTATCGCACAGCGGGGAACTGTTCTTCTTGTAGAGATGGACCCCGAGATAGGCCCCCAACAGGACAGCAGTGAGGACAAGAAAGGCATAGTCAGAGAAGGTGGAGGGGATCATCCGGACGAACCAGGGTGTCGGGATGAGCGCGGTGGGTATGCCGAAGAGCAGGATGAGGCCGATGCTCGTGAGCAGCCCGATGAGCCAATAGCTGCTTTTCCTGTCTTCTTCTTTTTCTCGAACAGTGATCCCCAGGGGCACAGCATGCTTCGCCGATGGAGAAGCAGAGGTCGCAGACAGCCTGCGCTTCCTTGGCTTGTTCATCCTATGAACGGGTTTTTGAGCCATTCTTCTCCTCTGATGATGATATTCTGCACAAACCCTGTCTGCAGGGCGTATTGGTTGAGCGTGAACAGGAGATCATTGTAGATGCGGGTGGCTGAGGATGATGAGGAGCGTTCCCGATATGATGCAGGCAGCATGGAAGGTAAAGGGATGAACACCCGGATGCACGGTGAAGGCTCTCCCTTTCACGAACTTCCAGAACCGCGTGTTCTTGATCCTGTCGAAGTACAGGATGAGGATGAGCAGCGGGACAGCCAGGTCGAGAGCGTAGATGAAAAGCAGGAGAATGATGAAGAGGGACAGGAAGGAAGGGTTTCAGGAGCCTCAAGGTGCTGTACCCCGGCTGGCCGCCGCAGCGTCCCTTCTGACCCTCGAATCAAGACACCAGGGATCAGGTCCGGCAAGGAAGACGGATACCAACGCCAGGACAAGGCCAAGATCACGGATCATGATATCATTATAGCCAAGGCTGATGGCGATGCCGAAGAGATGCAGTGCAAGGATGGCTGCGCTTATCCGTGTCCAGAACCCGAGGAGGAGCAGTAAGCCGAAAAGAGTCTCCAGAACGCCATTTGCCATGAGCAGGATATGAACAGAAGGGATCGGCACATCATGGATGAACTGGAAGGGGTGCTCATGGACGATGGAGTGACCATGGGGCGCGATCCATTGGGGGACATAGCCGATGAAGCTCGCAGGATTGACCAGCTGACTGATGCCGAACCACAGGAAGACCAGAGCAAGGCCTATCCTGAGGATAGCGGGAGCGAATCTTTTGTAGTGGTCTGGCTTGATACGTTTCATGGATAGGGATGATGTTGATGATCTTGAGTGGCCGGATGACCAAAGGATAACCAGATACGATAGCCCATAGGCATTATTCTTATATCTTATCATAAACAAGCATTGCACCGGCACTGGACAGGCGAAAAATACGCTGGTGACCGGGCATCATGTCTTGTCTATGTTTCCGCCCGGTGCCTTCGTTCGAGGGCCAGATCCTATCCGACAGGCAGCGAGTCCAGCTTCCATTCGTTCAAACCGCCGATAAGGTTTGACACATTGGTGTATCCGAGCCGGACCAGTTCTGCGG
>JAADFO010000023.1 GCA_013152815.1 Nanobdellati archaeon | reverse complement strand
TACTTATTTAATCAACCTCTATAAACTCCTCTCTAACCTATATACTCTTACAGTACCTCTTACCTCTCTTACTCATCTCTCACTCTCTTACCCATACAGTACATCCAATCTCTTACCCTTATATAATTCATATATTTACTTCCGGGCCAATAGGTAATGAAATATCTTACCTCTCCGGCCCTAAGAATATAACTATTAATAACTAACTACAGGAATCAACGGGGGATTCCTGTCTATATTATTATTATTATTATTATTTCTACTACTTTTACTAGTAAGTAAAAGAGGGCTAAAGCATCAACGGGGGGATCTATATCCAATAGAACCTTATCTCTATCGGCTCTTCGTCCTCATCAAGAATTATATCTGTTATCTCGGGCGGGACTGAATATGGACGCTCGATCCTGTCCATATAGCCATAGCTAAGATCAGAGCTGTAATATTTAACCGGCAGCCCACAGTTGTTTAGTAAGTCCATGGTCTCTTTGTCAATATCATGGAGTTGGAAGAAATCCTCCATAATCTTACCCTCCTCTACGGCACGTCACAGAACTCGTCTACACTGTAATCTACTATTTCATCACCGCCATTACATACAGCACAGCCCTCGATAGTGTCATCATCCAGCGGCCTACCACAAACTGGGCAGACCTTTTGTTCGTTTTCCACCCTCTCGGCCATTTTTCTCTCCTTTTTGCTTCTTCTCTTGCTCATCTCTACTCCTCCTTTTCAAAGCTCTTGCAAGTCCACTTCCATCCCATACCAGTGGACTTCTTGACTACTTTCGGCATGAACTCTCCTATCCAGAGATCATATAGCCTACATCCCTTTCGGTGCTTACAATCTCCCTTCATGCAAACTACTGTCTCCACAAAGTCGTCCATGTCGTCTCCTTCCTCCTTTTTCTTCTTGTTCACGCTCTCCTGTACGAGCCTGAACATTTGATACTGCTGATAGGCATAGTCCAATTACTCCTCCTTCCCAGCTATTTGCTGAAAATAGTCCTTGAGAGCCTCTTCGTATCTCTCAAGCCCTTCCTGTGCGGCTTCTCTTGTTCCATACGGACCAATCAAAGCCCCAGAAGTCTTATCCAGGAAATACCATCCTGTCTCTATGTCTAGGTTCTCTATCTCTAACATTTACTCCTCCTTCCCGAAGTCCTCTTCCTTTATTACCCTTTCGGGCAGAACATGCCCGACAATTCCTCTCAGGGACATTAATCTCCTTATTTCAATAACAAGTCGATTCATATCCCTCTCGGCCTCCTTTTCTGTGTCGGCCTCGACAATAATCCTTATCTCTCCCAGCCAATTAACCATCACTTTACCTCCTTTTAGCTCAGGACACTGCAAGAGTTGTCGTCATAGTCGCAAGCCCTGAAATTGCTACATAGACGGCAAACGTCATGTCCGGCACCGAGGATCTTATTGCTCTTTTTCTGTCGCGCCACCCAGATCTTGGTATTATCAAGTTGCTCAAGCTTAATCGAGACACCTCCTCTGTGTTTTAACGCGCGCCACATTGTGACTTTCACCAGCTCTTCTGCCTTTTGCCTGGACTTGACATTGCGATAGACAACCCGATCTCCTGTCTGGAGAACTGTCTCCGCTAACGAGAGTTCTGTTTCTGCCCATACCACTGGAATGTCGTATCCATCACGCAGAATAACTCGGTAACTAGCCATCACTTCACCTCCTCTTCCAGCTTCTTGATGGCTTCCTGGAGCTTCCTCTTCTTCTCCTTAAGCCTTCTCTTTCGCTCATTCTCATAGAAGTCCGGGCTGGACTCGGCAACTCCCTTACGGATGTAATAGAAGCCAGTCTCGTCCACTTGGACTCTCGTGGCAAACTTTTCAGCTCTGTCTTTCAGGTCCTTGAAAAACTTGAACTTCATCGTCTTACCTCCTTTAAAATGGGATGTCGTCATCCCATTGTTGATCTTCTCTCGGGTCATATGCTAGCTCAAGAGTGTCTATCTTGAGCCAGAGCCCATTTCCTGACTCTCCTATGTTGTGGAAAATATTGCAGTTTCCACAAGCAGGCGCACCGCGAAAATATGTTTGCGGGCTGCCGCAGATAGGGCAAATAGGATGATCAGTCGTTTCTGCATTGACTCTCACTCCCATCTCTTCCTCCAGATATTTTATCCACAGCTTTGGCAGGTAATAACAGGCTCCAGGATGGAGTTCCTGTTTTTCGCTCGTCCGCAGACTGATAGCCATATAATTAGCTGGAGTCTCGCTATCTCTCCACTCGATATCAATCACCCTAAACAGCTCTCCAGTTTGTATCAAGCAGACTATCCCGCCAATGAGAATTCTCTTTTTTGCAGGCCCGCCAAAGCAAGGAACAACGGGGATATCGATGTTTGATTCACCATCTACATCTATATATCCCGAATTGACTGTCTCGTGATCCCTGCTCGCCCAAAACCGATCTGTAGCCCTGCGGATCTTCTTAGGATCAATAGTTCTCAAAGTATACATTTCTTACTCCTTTCGAGCCAGAAGCCTTTTAAGCTCCCTGACCCTTTTCTTTGTTACCTCGGCTATAGTCGTGTTTATGACACAGAAGTTGGGCCTCTCAAGACATTTAAGCAGCCCGGCCCCATAGCCAAGTTTGAATGCAACTCTATCTGCTGCTATCTCAAGCGAAGCATCCATAGCTATCGCATTGAAATAGCTCTGAATAAGCTCTCCATCTATCAGGCTGAACTTACCCATAGCTTTATCTACCCAATCACCTATAGTGTGATTGAGTCTCTGGTGCCCAATCTCATGGGCGACAAAGCCAAGCAGCTCATCCTCGCTCAACTCCATCACAGCACTTGTCGCTATGATGAATGGATAGATCCCATTGTGCATGCTTATCATGTTGATTTCATTGGGAAATATCCCTTTGGCCTTGCAAGCATCATCATAAATGATGACAGGCACTCTTGTCCCACCAATCTCGATGATCTTGGTAGGCTTGTCTGCCACATCCATGACAAGCCCAAGGCCCTCGTACATGAGCTTTTCCCTTTCTCCTTCGATCCTCATCAGGATCAATCTCTTCTTGGAGGCTTTATAGAATCGCTTCTTCAAAGTCTCCATCGCTTCCTCCTTTGTCATTTCTTCCTCCTTTTTGTTGTTGTTAGGTACTAGATATAGAACAGGGGGTCGGACCCTGCCCTATATCTAGTGGATTGGACTCCTAGCAGCTTTTCCTGGGAACGAACTTGGAAGGCAGTACCTTGAACCTCTCAGGAAGTTCGTGTTCCTTCCATTCGTCCCTTGTTCCGGTGATCAAGCGTACCCTAAAGTACTGCTTGTCACCGCTCTTTACAGCATGAACAAGCGCCTTCAGAGGAGTATCCACCGGGATCAATCCGGTTTCCTCCTCTCCGGACTTGGAAGATATCTTGAAGGCCTTGACGTTCTTGACCTGGGCGAACCAGGCTTTCGTCTTGGTGTCTTCTACCATCTTCCTCGCGGCCTCAAGAGAAATCCAGGGCCGATCCGGATTCAGGAACAATTCCAGGGTCTTAGGGCTATAGAATCTCACCCAGACCTGGAGCCTGACAGGAGAAGGAACTCCCCTCTCGTGCCTGAGAACATTTCTGTTAGTGATCAGTTCCAACATAACACACCTCCTTTAGAGAATTGAAATGATGGCCAGCACAAGCTGCGCCAGTCCATCAGCTACGAGTCGGATCGCCTCGGCTGGGCCAGTTGCGCCCAGGATTGCTCCGGCGATCAAAACCAAAATAATGAATCCCTTCATCTCACACCTCCCTATTCTTGAGTTCGGTAATCGTGTCAATGAGATAGCCACAATCACCGAGGATTGCTGAAATCATGTCGATGGCTTGAACAGCCATCTCCACCACTTCTCCTTTCTCACCAGTCTCTTCCAATCGGCGCTTGAAGCCTCTCAGCTTCGCCGCTACCTCTTGGCCGTGACTGGCAGCGTAATCATCCGATGTGGAATCAGTGTATTCCATCATCTCCCTGATGATTTTCTTTACCTTTTTCGGCATCTTCTGCCTTCTCATTTTTCTAAACACTTCTCTCTCCTTTCAGGCATTCAGCCTTTTGTCGAGTTTGTATCCTATCCTGCATAGCAGTTCTGTCCCCATTACCAATCCTGGGATTGCTAGGGCAAGAATGTTTAGCAGGACACTCTTGCGGAATATCTCCTTCCTCTTGGATCTCCACTTTTTCTTGAGTGGAGTATCTTTCCAGCTTTCTGGCTGTTTCCAGCCCTCAGTGCACGAAAAGATATCTACTGGTATCGCCAGATCTCGGAGAGAGCCAACAGCAGGAATTGACTCAAATACTGGCATGTTGAGCTGAGTTGCTATCTGGGTGAATGTCATCCCAGCAATCGAGTACACCATTGACGGATAGATCTTCCTAATATCTATCGGAGCCAATAGAGTATCCTTCATACTGGCGTCCCAGTTGAATGATGCGTCTGCCATATTCTGACTGAGACCAGCCTTAATCCACCACGGGCTATCCTTATGGAATACCAAAAGGATATCCACATCGTGGAACGGTCTTACTGGCCTATCAGGCTGTGCAGCCTGTGAACCCACCAGTCTCACTTCTTTGAGGTGAGGATTGAGCCAGCTCAACCCTCTAAGAGTCCTCTCTACCAGTTTCTTGACATCGTTTGGAGTCATCATACCGTTACCTCCTACAGATCTCCCAGTGCCAAAAGCACCAGGGGAAATATTAAGCTGCCGAGCGTAACGACAGCAATTGTCAACTCTACCAACGGGAACCAATCCCTTGGCAGTTTACTCTCCTCCATTTTAGGCTCCCGACCGTTCAAAGTGGCCGGAATCCTTGGAGAATTCGTGTCTTTCACCATCTTATTTCTCCTTCCTGCTGAACGCTTTTACCGTCTTGCGTACAGCAATAATTGCACTTCCCGCGAGCGCAAAGGGGAAAACCACAGCGAATTCAAATAAGCTGGGCTTTCCTGCTATCGGCACTCCCGAGATCCTGCTAATAGGGCCATTACAAATAGCCCTGCTGAAACGTTCTCTTGTCTCGTTCTGCATCACTTTACCTCCTTGTTGAGTTCATCCTTTGCTATCTCCAACAGCTCTTCAAGAAGCAGAGCTGCATCTATTGGCTCTGCCTCTTGATTAACATGGGTGTAGAAGATCCCTGAAGTTGCCGTAAGCAATACCTCCAGAGTCTCTCTCACCTCTTTCTCGGGGGCTGTTTGGACATCCCCGAGTTCTTTCCTGGCAAGTTCCCCTGCCAGGCAAACACAGTAAAGTTCCCTCCAGCAGCGGTCCATTGCCTCTGCTCTCTCCAGAAGCTCTGCTCTCAATTCGTTTTCTGTAGCCATTTCTTCCTCCTTTTATGACTAGTTACAGAAAAAGCTGATAGGAAACGCCGGGATAGGACCGGCTATCTCCTATCAGCTAAAGAAACCTCTACTTGATCGCCTTGGCTACCAGCTCTATTACCTCGTCCAAGGACAGAAGCTCCTTGGTTTTGGCAATAAAGCCATTGGCATGGGCGAACAGCACCCGCTCATCGTCCTTGAGCACGCTGAAGTCCACGCGCTCATGGTCGCTGAAGCGGTACAGCGCCCAGCCATTGCCTCGGTCATCATGAGACACGCATGCTGCAATGTCATGTCCCTCGGCGACCAGGCGATCTCTTCCCTCCTGGAGGCCAGTGGCATCAGTGCTCTCGTTCACGAGCACTTCAATGCCCTTAACCTCCTTTCGCGGCAGCCTGGAGCACCTATCAACACCACTTGCGAACTTAATAGTGGCGTCAATGGTGTTTTTTCCAATGGCCGACATCAGTTTCCGGAGGTAATCCGGAACCTCCTCTTCGGCCTGGAATATCTCCAGAACTCCTTTTGCAACTGGGGAGAGAAGTTCGAACGGGAACTTCTCCCAGCCCTTTGCTTTTGCCAGGGCAAAGGGGCCTTTGGAGTCCAAGACCTTCAGGGTCTCATACCAGCCTTGATACTCCAGCTTGGAGTTAAGCCCAGTAAGTCCCAGAGGTCCGTTCTTACCTCCTAGATACCGCGAATACAGAGACAAAGCGCACTCTGGCTCTGCATCCCTCGGGAGCTGATGGTGGTCGAAATTGCCCTTTTCGGGCTCATGCCGACCGCCAACATCGAGGACCAGGACCTCCGGATCCTCTAACTCCTCTTCAGTTGGCTCCCGCCGATAGACTGGCGGGAACCAATCGCATGTGCTCAGCGCAAAGCAGCACGCTAAAAAGTCGTCCGCGTGCGCCTGTCCGCTGTGGGTGACGATGTACTTCATTTTCTCTCTCCTTTCGGGGACTTACTGATCCCCTTTGTTAGTTACTGCCGCAGAAGCAGCAGTCAAATCCCATCCGATCTTCTCCGTTGGGGCCGTTATCTGTTCCGCAGTACCAGCAGATATCATGCCCCTCAAGCTCAGGAGATGTCTCGATCCTGTCCTTGACTTCATGTATCTCCACCTCTGTTTCACCAGAGGGGAGCAGCCAAGTCCTTTTCATCTCCCTGTAGATGAAGGCGATATCGGAGCTTACTTCGCTCCGAGTCTCCTTCCCCGTGGGGATATCTCCAATCTCCACCGCCGCTATATGGTCGGGGAGATCCTCTTCCGAGTAGAAATCAGCATTGGGATGACAGCCCCAGATGCTTCCTCTCTTTGTTCGGAAGTCATAAAACCTATCTTCGGGTTCAATCCCGAAGACTTTCTTCAAAAAATCACCAGTTCTCATGACTCTCTCCTTTCTCCCGGCTACTTGCCGAGAATTGTTAAGCTTTCTTTACCTCGTCCCAGACCGAGAGAATAGGAATATACTCCTCAGTGCTAGTGTCATAGGAATCCTTGATCTCGATGATGATCCAGCCATCACTGACTGAAATCTTCCTCGGATCAAGCTTCCAGACGATTTCTGCCCTCTCTGCTACGGGGACAAGAACGTCTTGCCCTAACAAGACACCGAAGATCTCCTTCTCCTCGAACCCCAGTATCTCTTCTTCTGAGTAGGCTAATGCCCTGCCACTCACGAAGATCTTCTGGGGCCGGTCTGGGATCTGGTTCATTGTTAGCCCCTACTCGGACTACGGGATATCAATAAACTCCTCGTAGTCCTTTCTCGCCCGCTCAATCTGCTCTTGAGTGGGCTTCGGAAACTCGATGTCGAGTCCCCTCTTCCTCCTCCAAGATTCGGGAGATTGATGATACATCTCCCTCCTCTCAGGATCCGTTGTGTTCTCGGAGCAGAATACTCTCTGCTCCGAAAAATCGAGTTCGAATTTCATCATCTTCGCCATGACTTTTTCTCCTTTCGGGCGAATAGAGAATCTAACCCTTCTCACCAAGCCTGGAGAACAATCTCTCAAGCTCGGCGCGGGCCTTCTTCTCTCTCGCCCTCTTGGTTATTTTGTCCCTGAATTTACGGGCGTTCTCAGAGCCCGTAACCAGAGACAGTTGAGCCGTACCCTTCCTATGAACGACTACCGTGTTACGGCAGCCGCCCATAGTGGGACGACTCAGGTTGTTATTAAATGGCTTATGCGAGCTTCTGGCCCTTGGCGGCCAGAAGATCACCGAGGGTCCCCTC
>JAADFO010000022.1 GCA_013152815.1 Nanobdellati archaeon | reverse complement strand
CATGCCTGCATCCTCTAGTTTTTTGACGCGGTAGCTGACGCTCTTTGCTGGCATCTTGAGTTTCTTCCCCATCTCCACCAGACCAATTCTTGCATCTGCACTCAATAAGGAAAGAATGTTGTTGTCAATCTCATCAAGTTTGTAGATTTCCTGTGGCTGCCCACCATACGTTAACGGCTGCAGATCTGTTTTCTTTCCGAGAAGATAACCTGCTCTGAAGTGATGGGCTTCTGTTACCAGAGCAATATCTTTTCTTTCGATGTAATCACCCCAATCATTGTTGAGTTCTTGTGAGAATTGTTGGAACTCTGCAAAATTTGTAGGGAAGACAACGATGATATAATCCCAGATGCCTTCACAGCCGACGAGCCAGGGTATCAATCGATGTTCTGTGAGCCAGTGCCGAAACAATTCTTCTTTTTCTGGAGAGATGTCGATGAGCTTGAAGTACATCCTGAAGGAGAGATGGCCCATCAACGGCGTGTTGAGGATGGCAAGCGTTGATGTCAGGATGCCTTTTTCAAAGAGTTTCCTGATCTTGTAAGTGCAGCCCTGCTTTGAGATGCCGACTTTCTTTGCGAGTCTTGAAGCAGACTGCCTGCTGTCGATGTCAAGCTCATAGATAAGTTTTCTATCCTTAAGGTCTAATCTTACACGCATATTCAGTCATATGCCCTTAATTCTATTTAAGAGTTATCGTTTTGACTGGAATTCAAGAAAAAAGATTGATAAACCCCACCAACTATAATATCACTATCAAGTGGTTAAATATTGCCACAGACGGGGTGAATGAACAATGGCTGGAACACCGTATCAAAGAAACGAAACACTGTATCAAAGAATTGTCAAATTACTTGAAGAGCTGCCAAACGTGGATATCTTGAAAAAAGAGATAGAACGGATAGATCTTCCTCACTGCAGAAGTTATGGGGAGATAAACATCAAATTTGATAGAGGATTTGAATCAGTCATGAGACCATATGCGAAAAAAGAGAATATCGGAGGAGTGAAGAATGCTGTTGAGAAATATATACTGCGCCTCGATGATTTCGATGATTCTTTTTCAAGTCTTGATATCCAGACTCTGAATAAGAAGGAATTTTTTCTTGAACATAAGGTAGGTAAAGGAAATACTGAACACGACAACGGAGAGATATACACATTCAATGTCAAGGATTATGTGCTTATCTCTGCTGATAAGGATCACAAAGAACATTCGGCTTTTACTAAAAAAAGAATACTTTCTGAACGACAACATATGGATAAGAAAGAGAACAAACGCATTTATGATAAAACGCTTACACCAGAGGCGCAAACAGACCTGGCAGATGAACTGATATCTTTGCTCCCTGGAGAGGTATGGTTTGTTCCATCGAACCTCTCTGGCTGGTACTTTAACAATCCGGATGCAGAGAACATTGAGCATCTCCTTTACTCAGCAGGAACAGAGGTTGCTTTAGAAAAACTCGGGGATTTTTATAGCAAGTTGGCAGATGTGGCCGTTGCTGCAAAAGGCGGAGGAAGATTTATCTCTTCATCAGGCAGCGCCTCAAGCGCAGACTATCTGACCTTCTGGGCAATCCGGTCTTACCTTGCTGCAGATAAGGAAGACAAGGCCATCAACGCACTGAAGAAGCACAAGGATTGCAGAAGTGCGATCAGCACAGTCGTAATTGCTTCAGAGAAGAGGACGACGCCCGAGGAAATAAGAGGAAGGGGATTTGACCTCCCTGATCTTGACAGCTATCAAGAGTTCTACAAGACACTCAGGGAACTTGGCTAAAGATGGACCTCAACCTTTAAAAACCCCGAACCTATCCTAAAGGGTATGAAACCCGGCGACAGCGTCAGGCTCCATCTCAAGGACGAGGTCATAGAAGGCATCCTCATGCCAGACCAGGATGATTCTTACATCGTCAAGCTCGGCTCTGGCTACAACATCTCGGTCAAGAAGCAGGAGGTCAGGAAGGCCGAGGTGGTAAAGGGCAGGGCAAGCAAAGAGGCAAAGCCTCGGCCGGTGAAGAAGAACCCGAACCTGCCAGACATCACCATCCTCCACACAGGAGGCACCATCGCATCAAAGGTCGACTATGAGACCGGAGCGGTCTCAAGCCAGACCACGCCCGAACAGATCATCGAGTCGGTCCCTGAGCTTGCAAGGATCGCGAACATCAGGACAGAGACGGTCTTCCAGATGTTTTCAGAGGACCTGGAACCGGTCCACTGGGAAATGCTCGCCGAGGCCATAGCCAGGGAAGTGAAGAACAGGCCAAAAGGCATCATCGTCGGCATGGGCACCGATACCATAGAATATGTCTCTTCTGCCCTTTCATTTGCGCTCCAGGGCATCGACATCCCGGTCATCATCCTGGGTTCCCAACGGTCATCTGACAGGCCTTCATCCGATGCAGCCATGAACCTTACCTGCGCCGCACATTTCATCGCCACGACAGATTTCAAAGGAGTGGGAGTATGCCTCCATGACACGACCGAAGACAAGGCATGCCTGGTCATCGAAGGCAATCATGTCAAGAAGATGCATACCTCACGGAGGGATACCTTCCGGCCGGTCAACAGACGGCCCATCGCGAGAGTCTCACCCGACGGAAAAGTGACCTATGTCAGAAAGGACTACAACAGGGAAGCAGGGGGACTGGACCTGAGGGCGAAGTTCTCAGGCAGGGTGGCATTGTTCAAGACCTATCCGGGCATGAGGGCAGGAGAGCTCGACTGGGCTGCCAAGAACGCAGAAGGCCTGGTCATCGAAGGCTATGCTTTCGGCCAGATGCCCATCAACGACATGGACGAGCATACCAGACAGCATCCTGAACTGCTGAAGAAGGTCCAGGCCATCGCGAAGAAGATTCCGGTGATGATGGTCTCCCAGAGGCCCTATGGACTGACGACGATGGATGTCTATTCCACAGGACGGCTCCTCCTGGATGCGGGTGTCATCGAGGGAAAGGTCCTGAGCCATGTGGGCTATGTCAAGCTCTGCTGGCTTCTCGCGAACCACCCGGACAATGCCAGGGAACTCATTTCCCGGAACATCTGCGGCGAGATCGTCGAACGGATAGAAGAGGATACGTTTCTTATCTAGGTGAACAATCAAATGGACTATGCTTCTCTCGGATTCAGGTGCGGTCTCGAGATCCATCAGCAGCTGGAAGGGAAGAAGCTCTTCTGCGATTGCCCCACGATCATCCGGAAAGACAAGCCGGATTTTCGCATCATGCGCAGGCTCCGTGCCTCTGCCGGCGAGACAGGAGAGATCGACCAGGCAGCCGTCCACGAGCAGAAGAAGCAGAAATATTTCATCTATCAGGGATATGATGATTCCACCTGTCTCGTGGAGACCGACGAGGAACCTCCCCATGGGCTCAACCAGGAGGCATTGAAGACGGCACTCCAGGTCTGCAAACTGCTCAACGCGAAGCCGGTGGAGAAGCTCTTCTTCATGCGGAAGACGGTCATCGACGGCTCCAACACCTCAGGGTTCCAGCGAACCGCACTCCTCGCAAGGAACGGTTTTGTCGAAGTGGACGGCAGGAGGATAGGCATCCCGACGGTCTGCCTGGAAGAGGAGGCCTGCCAGGTCATCGAGAGAAATGAAGAATTCGACGTATACAATCTCTCCCGGCTGGGCATCCCGCTCATCGAGATCGCGACGGATCCGGACATCACCTCTGCTGAAGAATGCATGGCTGTCGCGGCAAGACTGGGGATGATCCTCAGGAGCGTGGCCGGGATGAAAAGAGGGATCGGTTCCATCCGCCAAGACGTGAATGTCTCGATCAAAGGCGGTGCAAGGACCGAGATAAAAGGATTCCAGGAGATCAGATCCATCCCTAAAGTCATCGAACACGAGATAGAGCGACAGTTACGGTCGATCAAGAAAGGGAAGAAGATTGAGAAAGAGGTCAGGAAAGCAGAGCCAGACATGACCACTTCATTCCTGCGGCCGATGCCCGGAGCTGCCCGCATGTATCCTGAGACCGATGTGCCTGTCATCGATGTCAGCCGGATCAAGGTGGAGGCCGCAGAGCTCCTGGACGACAAGATCCAGCGTATCTCGAAAACCTTATCCATCCCGAAGGAGCTCGTCACCAAGCTCGTGAAGAAACAGATCGACATAGAAGGCTATGCGAAGAAGTATCCAGGAGTGAAAGCATTGTTCATCGCAGAGACCCTTTTCAATACGCCGAAAGAGATCAGGAAACGCTTCAATGTCGAGATGGATGTCCTGCCGCACGTTGATGAGGTGTTCGCCCGGCTCAATGAAGGCAGGATCCCGCCCGCAGCGGTCATCGACATCCTCGTATCGTTAGGCAAGGGCGAGAAGGTCGACTACAAGAAGTTCGCTGTCGCCGATGATGCAGAGATAGAGAAGATCGTCAGGCACGTCATCGCCAAGAACAAGGATGCACCCGTCGGAGCGTTGATGGGCATGGCCATGAAAGAGCTCAAAGGCAAGGCCGACGGCAGGAAGGTCATGGAACTTCTGAAGAAGAACAGGGAAAAGTAAAGAAAAGACGAGCTGCCTCAGCAGCTGTCACACTTGTGCTCCTTCTTATCGTCATCGCCGTCATGGACACAGGAGCCCCCACAGCAGGCATCTGCTTTCTTCTTCTCCAGTCTGCCTTCGGTATACTCCTCCATCTTGACCTTGAAGTGCAGGTTCTTGCCAGCCAGAGGATGGTTCATGTCGATCGTTATCTCTTTGTCATCCACAGCAGTGACCTTCGCAGGGATCTGGTTGCCGTCAGGAAGGCCCACACCCATCATCATGCCTGCCTCCACCTTCTGGTCAGCAGGGATCTTGTCACGGGGGACTTTCTGGATGAGCTGGGGGTTCTGGTTCCCGTAGGCCTTCTCCGAAGGGATGTCTATGGTCTTCTCGGCCCCTTTCTCCATGCCGATGACACCATCCTCAAAGCCGGGGATGACCTGATGTGCCCCCACCTGGAACTCGAGCGGGTCTTTGCCTTCTGAACTGTCGAATGCGGTTCCGTCATCCAGGGTGCCGGTATAGTGTACCTTGACCTTGTCTCCTTCTTTCACTGCCATAAGCATGACCTCCTGTTGGTTTTCTGGGCAGCAATCCCTGAAAAGGGACCGGCCCACGCAGCGGGATAGCAGGGCATTTATAAGTGTTAGTATCACACCTGCCAAGATGACGGACAGCCAGAAGCCTGTGACCAAAAGGAATAAAAATATGCAGTCCATCCCCCCATCTTAATTCTGCAGGCGCCTGATTTGCGGAAGCGAGGGAACCCCATGCCGGAAATGCAAAAGACAACAGGGCCTGTCAAGGCCATAGCGTTCACCTTGGCTGATGCCAGCAATCTCCTGGATCTCGGAAAGAAGTTGTTAGACCAGGAGGAAATCCAGGGAGCAGAGAAGATAGTACAGCTGCTCTTTCCCCTGTTCATGGAAGGGATGACACCGGGCTCCCGTAAGGAGAATCAGGAGTTCTATATCGAGATAAACAGCCGCTACCAGGATCTCATGGCAGGCATAAGCGAATACAATATCCGAAAATACGGTCTCAATATCGGCAATTGATCCTTACCAGTATGCCATCAACCGGGTGATGATCTCATAAGGACGACGGGTGACCAGTCTGTTGCCGGTGGTGTAGCTGACCTTGAGTTTGGGGTTGAGTTTCTGCAGTTCCTTGATGCCCCTGTGAGCCGTAAATATATCCTCATGCTCGACGAGTATGATCGGAGGATTGATGGAGAGGATGTTCCTTTCGTAGTCCATGCATTCGAGGAAGAGAAGGGATGCTGCCCGATGCGCTGACTGCCAGAGCAGGAGACGGATGAAGAGCAACCTCATGCGGACAGCGAGCGCTCTGAGCGTATCGATCCTGTTGAAGTCCCGGCCCACCGGATCGATGAGGAAGAGTTTCTTGACCGGCACCTCCAAGGAATATGCCATGGCGATGCTGCAGCCTTCCCGCAGGCCGATGATGACAGGGACCTTGATGTCTTCGTTGTCGAGCACTGCCTGCAGCTGGACAGAAAGCTGAGGAAGGTTGGCGGCGATATCAGAGACCAGCAGGGAAGGGACGATGACCGTATGGTCCTGCCTGATGAAGAAATCAGAGAGATGGCCTTTGAGGTGATGTTTCCTGACGCCCCCGAGAAGGACCACGGTCCCCTTGGAGCCGTAGGTGATATCATACTTTACCTGCAACCCTTTCCTCATGACCTGTTTTTCCATGGTTCCTCCAGAGACGTAAAAATATGGCAGCCCAGCTCATGCCCTCGTCAGCAGCATAGAACAGGCTGCGATAGGGTTTGCCATCAGGATGATGGACTTCGATGAAGGTCTGGTCTTTTTCTATCTGTCGTTTCCAGGCGACAAGGTCTGTTTCCAGGCCTTCCGGGTCGAGTCTTGCCACGGTCTCGAGGAACATCATGCCGAGATGGCCCCAGACCGTGTCCATCTCCCAGTTGGGGACGAAGAATTCTGTCCAGAACATCCGGTGTTCCTTGGTCTGCTCATTGAAATAGCGCAGCGGAAAGGGCTGCTCAAGGCGATATTCTTTCATCTTCTCCTTGACCTGCCTGAACCGATCTTTGTCATTGATGATGCCGGTGTAGAAGGGCATCAGGTTGGCGTCGCCGGTGAAGCCGGTGTAGCCAGAGAGGTCGTCGAGGAACCTGTCCTCTTTCCAATAATGCTCAAGAAGCAGGGACCCATAGTCATTGTCCTGGAGCGGGCTTTCGATGTGGAGCTTCTGGAGGTTCTGTTTCAGCATGCCGGCCATGCAGGTCGCATAGCATCCCTGATCACGGACAGCATGGTCACGCATGCCGACCAGATGGAGACCTTTTTTTGGGAGTCCTGTCTTGGGATCGATGATGCGGTGGAAATAGGACGATGCCTGTCTGGAGAGGAAGGCATGATAGCGCTGGATGAGCACCGGATCGTCGAGCAGAACAAGACTTCGCGTCAGGAAAGGCAAAGAATCAGACGCCTGGCCGAAATAGTCGAAGGGAATGCCCCGGGGAGTGATAACTGCGGTCACCCTGCCGGCCTTCTGGAAGCGGGAGAGGGCATAGAGGAGGGTGTCCTTCACCTTTTCACGGTATCCCAGATGCAGAAGCGACTCGGTGATCATACCGAAATCCCTGCTGAAGAACTGGGGATAGTGGTTGGCTGAGGTCTGGAAGAAACGGTCCTCTGCATTCCAGCAATCACCGATGATCTGCTCTGCGATGTGTTCTGCGTCGCCTGCATAGGCATGATAGCCGTGGATCCCTCTTCTGATGCGGAAGCGCAGGAACCGCAGGGCTTCAGGAAAATAGATGAGACGGAACATGGTATTCAGGGTTTCTGGAGCACAGGACTATTTAAACGTTATGGGGGGTGGGGGGACAGAGCCGGTTTTGACAAGATCACTTCTTTTCTATATTGATAATAACATCAGCTTCCCAACAATGAAGTCAACAATGAAGAAGAGAAGGGTTTAAAAGGAAACCGTCATGAACAGGGAGGATGGAAAATGCCCGCATCAATGGGTTCATCAAAGAACCGAAAAAAGCGCTTCTTACGCTTGCATGGCCCATCATCATCTCCATGCTGG
>JAADFO010000021.1 GCA_013152815.1 Nanobdellati archaeon | reverse complement strand
TATTGCAGTATGACTTCTACCAGACGGGTGCCACCCATGTTTTGGGTAAGGGCAACCTTTCGGATAATGATGTGTGGAACTGCACGGTCACGCCCTATGATGGGTATGAAAACGGCACCTCCCTCTCTGACAAGGTGACGGTGACGACCGGGTGTGTGATCAGCACCGTTGTTGTTCTTGATGCTAATCTTGACTGTTCAGGAAACATGCTTAACATCACGAGCAGCGGCAATCTGACAGCCGGTTCCTACACTATTCTCGCTGACACAGCCTATATCGATGGTAATCTCACCGACAGGCACGGTGAACATCTCTGCGTCCGGCGGACTGACGGTGCAGGGGTCAGGTGTTGTGGTTATGGGCACAGGAAATGATTATCTTGGTTCGTTGCTCATCGACAGCGGCGGTTCCTATACAGCTAGTTCAGGAACAACATGGATCGGCCAGAACTGGAACATCTCAGGAACCTACACCCATAACTCAGGAAGGCTGATCTTTGTCGGCAGCCAGGACTCACGGCTTGAAGGGTCATCTTCCATCTACGACCTCGTCATCAACAAGACCTCCACGAGCTACGAGGTGAGACCGCAATCCGCACTCACTATGGTGAGGGACATGACCATCGTCCAGGGCGTCTGGGAGAACAACGATTTCACCCATGCCATCGGGAGGAACTTCCTCAAGACCGGCGGCACCCTTTCCATGAATAATAATACTGCCTTGCTCGACATCGCAGGGAACCTCACCTCCACAGGAGGAAACATCGCAGATTCGAACTCACCGGACATCTATGTGGTCGGAGACGTGAACGTCACCGGCTCGTCCTTCTACCTGGACAACGGGGCCCTCCACATGGACGGGGCGAGGAACTCGACCATCTACGCGGGCTCGGGAGAATACGTCGGCAGCTATTTCTATGTGGCAAAGAGCACCGGCTACAAGGTCACTGTCCTCTCAGACCTGAACTTTCAGCATTTCCTCCATACCAACGGCATCTTTGATGTCAATGGTAAGACTGTCGATGCCTATGGTGTCTATTATGGCTATAGTGGTGCTGTCTTGAAGATGGCTTCTGGGTATCTGGAAGTGAGTCACAATGGGTACAATGGCGGCACCTATAGTCCCTGGCACTGCAACTCTGGCTGGAGCGAACAGATCACCGGTGGCATCATCAGGGTCTTCGGTGGCATCCATACGACCTACGGGACCGTGGGCATAGGCAGCGGGTGTGACTTCACCCCAACAGGAGGCACTGTTATCATCGAGGGGACCGACGACGGAGAGATCCATGTTGATGATGCCTCGGCGAACTTCTACGACCTTATCATCAACAGGTCGGGAAAGACCGTGTCTGTTCTTGGCCAGCCGATGGATGTGACGAATGATATCACCGTGCTCGGCGGGCGGCTGAATACGACAGTCAATGTCACTGTCGACATGTTGAACGTTACATCTTCTTCGACGTTCCAACTCTCTGCCAACACAACACACATGAACGATCTTGTCTTGTTGGGTGATCTTGAAGCGGGCTTGGGAACGCTTACAAAGAATGCCAATTCGTATTGGGATACTGACTTTGATTCATCTACGTATAGCTTCTCATCGACGACGATCAGCTATGGTAATAATTCTGGTTCGAATGTCATCGATGCTCGTAATGCTGTTGATGGTGGGAATAATGTTCCTGCGGGCATGTGGAAGTTCACCGGCATGACCATCAACCTGACGAATCCTGCTAGTCCTTGGGTTGTCGGCAGTCCGGTGAAGCTGGAGTGTGCTGTTTCGAATGATGTTGCCCTGGTGAATATCAGCCTGTATCATAATGAGTCTGGTGCTTGGAAGTTGAACCAGACGAATGTGGTGTCGGGAACAACAGCAAGTACGTTGTTTAACGTGTCTGTCAGTGCTGAGCGGACGTGGGTGTGGAACTGTTATGCGTGTGATAGTGTTGCCTGCGAGTTTGCTGCTGCCAACAGCACAGTCACTGTCGATCTGACCGATCCGAGCATCAGTTATGCTTCTCCTACTCCGAGTGATGGCAGGACGCTTGCTTCGACAGATTCTGCTGTCATCAACATCACGAGCAGCGATGATAACACGAACCATAGTGTGATCTTTGACTGGAACAACTCGCTTGTCGGTTGGTGGACGTTTGATAACGTCTCTGGAACGACGGTGTACGATCAGACACAGAACAGAGAGAATGGATCCCTCACCAACGGTGCTCGGTCGGCTCAAGGTTATTACGGAAAAAGTCTTTACCTCGATGGCAACAATGACATTTTTAACGTCTCTTATTATAATGGAGCAACCTTTCCTGTCACTGGAACTTTAATATTTTGGGTGAAAGGAGACTTCCTCAATCAAGGTGATAATGATGGAGAAATTTTTGATTCTTATCAAACAACTCGTAACCATATTTTCATACGACCAAAAACAGGAACAGAACAGGTACAAATTGTTGCACAAGCTCCCGAAGGCTATGTTTCTTCAACTATCTTCTCTATTCAGAGCAATTTCTGGAATCACCTTGTTGTTGAATGGGACACTGATCAGGACATATTCACTACATATCTCAATGGTGTCCTTAAATCCAATTCGACAATTAGTAATAGCTCATGGGTTCCTGATGGTCAATACTTTACTTTCAGCGATGGTACTGGCTTTGAAGGCTTTCTTGATGAAATCCAGTTGTATGATAGGGTCCTTTCTGCGGCAGAAATCAATGCGTCGTATGATGCTTCCCGATATAAGTATGAGAATACGTTCTCCGGTCTGGGTGAGGGTGCGACGTATAGCTATACTGCACATGTGATCGATCAGGCGGGTAATATGCAGCAGACTGCTGCAAGGACATTGACGGTTAACAACATTCCGAGTGTGAGTGGTGTTGTGCTGAACGCTACATCAAGCAATAATCTGACGACGGATAATCTGACCGTCTCATTCAGCCAGAGCGACAGTGATTCTGGAGATACTCTTGCAAACGTGACAGACTGGAGACTGGCTGGTGCTTCGATTGCGATTGTAAATATGCCGTTTGATATTAACATCTCTGTTGATACATCTAATGCCATCGCTGATTTCTCAACCAACAACAACAATGGCACTTTAAGTTCTCAGATTCCTTTGTGGCTATCCAACGGAAAGGTTGGGGGGGCCTATAATTTCTCAGGAACAGATTATATCGATCTTGGTTACAATGAGAGTATGGATACCTGTTCTCTTACCGTAGCAGCATGGGTGTATCCTACTTCAACAGGACCTACAAGCGATACCTACAGAATTCTTTCAAGAGATCGGTCTGACTATTGGATGATTGGACAGGATACAGACAATGGCATAGAATGGACAATCTATGAGGGTGGTATGCGGCAATACGTCTCAAGCACTGGCGTCCTTACAACAGGTGCTTGGAATTATGTTGTCGGAACATATGATGGGACAACCGGGGTTATGCGTGCCTTTGTTAACGGTAAGCTTGTCATCAATCAAACACCAACCACCTGTTCTGGTGTTCTTGGGTTAGGTACTAATAGATCACTTGCTGTCGCATCTAATGTAGAAGCTACGATATCGGGGAACCTCGGGTTCTTGGGTATGATAGATGAGGTGCTTGTCCTTAATCGGTCACTCTCTAGGGCGCAGATCAATGCATCCTACCAGGCTGGTCTTGCTGGTCATTCGGTCAACACGCTTGTCTCAGATGAGACGTCTAAAGGAGACAACTGGACCGTCGCGGTGACGCCCGCGGACGGTCTTGATTATGGATCGACCAGTGTGAGCAACAGCGTTAGTATCGCATCTGCCCAGGATTACATCCTCACCTCCTGCGGGACCTTGAACGATGCCGATGCAAAATACATCCTTGCCTCGGATGTCAACAGTTCAGGTACGTGCTTCACCATCGCAGCCAACAACATCACCCTGGACTGCAAAGACTATCAGATCAACTATTCCCAATCAAGCGCAGGCTATGGCATCACGGTCAACGGCTATGACTATACGAACATCACCAACTGCGACCTCACCATAGGTGACCTCAGCCAGACCAATTCCTATGCCATCTCTATATCGGGGGGCGCTTCCAACACCTCCATCACCAATGTTACCATCTTCACCTCAGGCAACACCGGAAGCAACACCTATAACTTCGGCATCTATCTCAACAACGCCGTCTATTCGCTCATCAAGGGGAACAACATCACCGCCGAGGACGGTTATAACGGAAGGGCGAACGTCCCCATCTATGTCGCTTCGGGCAGCAACAACATCATACGGGACAACAGGATCAGCACGAACTGCTATACCTGTCATGGCATCCGCATCAACGACAACAACAACTTCATCATCAACAACACCATCCTGACCACATGGGAGAACTCCTACGGCCTCTGGTTCTATGGGAGCGACGGCAACCAGGTCCAGAACAACACCATAACGACGACGAAGGATGATGCAGGAGGAGACTCTTCCTACGGCATCTATCTCGACAATGCGAACAGCAACATCCTAAGAGGTAATACGGTCGTCTCCTATCAGGCGCCGTCCTACATGGCTGATGATGCCTCGACCGGCAACGATGTGGACCAGTCCAACACCGCAGAAGGTTTGCCTGTCCTGTACAACGACTCCCTTTCGGGATACACCTACAGCGATGCTGACTGGACCGCTACCTATGGTCAGGTCGTCTGCGCAGGATGTACCGGAATGACCTATGATAATATCACGATGGGCAAGGATGGTGTCCTGCTGGCAGGCTCCACCAACAGTGTCATAAAGAACTCGTCCATCATCGGGAACGCATCCCATGGTGTCCTCATATTCTATGGGTCTGGCAATAACGTGACCGACAGCAACATATCTGTCCTGCAGAACTATATCGACCCGGTCAAGATACGGTTCTCGAACAACAACATCTTCAGGAACAACATCATCAATAACTCCAACAATGACTATTCGATCTATCTGCAGAACGCGGACTACAATACCTTTGTCGATAACACCATCACGTCCACCACGGCATCAGGCATCCTTTTTTACGGCAGCACCGACTATGAGAACTTCACCGGCAATACCATCACCGCAAGCAGTTATGCTTTCAATCTGGATTCCCAATCGACTTCAGAAAGCTATTTTGTCAGGAACAGTCTTGCAGGAAGCACCTATGCCGTATCTGGCGGACGCGGTTCGAATCATTACCTCTTCACCGACAACGATTATAACGCTGATGGGTTCACTTTCAGCAGCACCTCTGATCACTATATGAACCTGACCAATGCGACCAATCTTGATACCAGCAATTTCAATTCAGGGACCACCGCACGGATGTTCCTCCACGAATATGTCGACGTCAACGCGACCGACGGCCAGGGTAACGCTGTCCAGTCAGCGAATGTCTATGCCTGGAACAAGGATGATACGCTTGATGATTCGGGCATAACACCTGCTTCAGGCATCAGGAGATTGACCGTCAACACGCGCTTCTTCAACGAATCGACAAGCTTCAACTACAACAACTTCACCATCAACGGCAGCAAGGGAAACATCAACGACTCTGAGATGGTCAACGTGACCGGCTACATCACGGTACATCTCCTTCTCGGCAGCACCGAACCCACGAGCCCGGTCATCGACCTCCTGCCAAATGAGCCTAGGGTAGCAGATCGGCTCTGGTGCAACATCACGACAGAATCATCTGATATTGATGGTGACAAGGTCAACTATACCTTCGCATGGTACAAGGATAGTGTCTGGAACCGTACCATCCAATACAGCCCGCTGAACTATTCCTATCTGGGAGCGGGCAACACCTCGGCCGGGGAGGTCTGGAACTGCACCGTAACCCCTTACGACGGTTCCCTGAACGGCACGTCCTCATCAGACAAGGTGACGATCAACAGGCATCCGACCATTCCGGTCCTAAGCTATCCGGTCGCCAACGACAGCTTCTTCATCAACCGCACTCCGAGATTCAACTGGACCAACGCCACCGATCCTGACAGCGACATCCTGACCTATGAGCTCCAGGTCTCGCTCAACGCTGACATGACCAGTCCGCTCATCAACGAGACCAACATCACCCGGGACTACTACCAGCAGCCCACCGAGATGGACTTCGCCACCTATCATTGGAGAGTGAGATCCTATGACGGCGAGCTTTGGGGCAACTGGACCGGGATCTGGAACTATACGCTCGCGAAATACACCTCCATACTCCTGGAGACCGACAGCGTCAACTTCGGCCTCATGTCCACGGGCGAGGAGAAGAACACAAGCGAAGGAACACCGGCACCCTTCCGCATCGAGAACAACGGCAACTGGGAGGTCAACATCTCGGTGAACGCCAGTCCCATCTGGACCAGCGCCCTCGCTCCGATGGACACCGACTATTACCAGTTCAAGGCCAACGGGACGGACGAGGGCAGCACCTTTGACCGGCCAACCTCGACGACATCCTGGACCAACATGACCAACAGTCTCCAGCATGTCATCACCCGGCTGAACCACAGCGACGGCTCAGACTCGGTGGCCCTTGACCTACGTCTCCTGGTCCCGCTCGATGAGGATCCCGGCAGCAAACAGAGCTCTCTGGTCTTCAAACTGACAGAATGGTGATGAACAAGATGAACAGGCATATCCGGCAGGGAATCATCCTCCTAGGACTCCTGCTGGTCCTCGTCCAGTCGGTCCTGGCCATGGGCATCGTCCCCTCGTCACGGGAGATCATCTTCCAGCCGTCCAAGGCAGAGACCGTCAAGGTGAAGATCATCAACAATGACGGCTTCCCCTACGACGCACTCATCTACGTAGACGGTCCTCTGAAGCCCTACATCACCCTCCATGACGAGCTCATCTCCTTCGGCGAAGGGGAGACCGAGAAGATCATCAGCTACACCCTCAACATGCCTGCTTCCATGAAGCAACAGGGGCAGATCGACTCAGAGATCATCGTCCGCCAGATACCGAAGAGATCATCAGCCAGCGGTTCCCGGGTGACTGCCAGTATCGCCGTTTCCCACAAGGTCAAGCTCAAGGTGCCGTTCACCGGGAAATATGCCGAGGCAAAGCTCTTCGTGGGCAACTTCAAGGAAGGCAAGCCCAGCAATTTCGCCGTGGAAGTCACCAATCTCGGCACCGAGGACCTTCTATCGGTCAATGTGCTCATCGACATCTATGGGCCGCTCAACAACAAACTGGCGGCTCTCCGCAGCGATGAGGTCAGCATCGCAAGCAAAGGCACCAGGGTCATCTCTGTCCCCTGGACACCAAAGCTCGGTTCGGGCATCTACCATGCCAGAGCTACGGTGGTCTACGATGAGAAGAACGCAGAAGATGAAAAATCCTTCACCATCGGCGAACCTACCGTGTCGGTGGATTCCATCAGCGTCGACAACTTCAAGCTGGGAGGCATAGCGAAGTTTGCCATAGCCATCTCATCGAACTGGAACCTGCCCATCGATGAGATCTTCGCCAAGACCACGGTGAAGGACAGCTCCGGCAAGATCCACTCCCAGTACAAGACTGCGACGACCTACATGGATCCCTTCGGCAAGCAGGTCATTGACGCTTTCTGGGACACCTCCAAAGTGCTCGCAGGAACTTACCTCATGGAGATCGACCTTACCTATCTCCAGAAGACCTCCCGGAAGGTATTCAATATCTTCGTGGACAACGACAGGATATCGACAAGCCCTACTGGTCAGGTGACCGGAAAGGCAGAAGGGAAGAGCAGCCCCATCCTGCAGGCGACATACATCCTCATGTTCCTGGTCTTCGGCCTTATCATCTTCAATGTGTTCATGTTCAGGAGACTGAAAAGGAAGAGCTAGATTCTTTTCTGTGTCCGGCAAAAGCAAGGAGGACGGTCTGAAGAATCAAGACTCCTCCGAAGAAAGGGCACATCACTCGCTCGTATGGCCGATGAGGATCTCCA
>JAADFO010000020.1 GCA_013152815.1 Nanobdellati archaeon | reverse complement strand
TGAGAGAACAAGTGAGAGAACAAGTGAGAGAACAAGTGAGAGAACAAGTGAGAGAACAAGTGAGAGAACAAGTGAGAGAACAAGTGAAAGAACGAGCAGACGAGACGGGTGCAACCATGGAAAAATCCCATAACCGACGGTTTCTCACGATCTTTGTCGTCCTGATAGGGCTTATGCTGCTTTCTTATCTCTTCCTCAGTCCGGCAGAGGGGTTCTTCACCCATCCTGCCCGGATACGGGCGTGGCTCCTCCAGTTCGGTATCCTCTCTCCGTTCGTCTACATGCTTCTCCAGATAATCCAGGTCATCATCTCGGCCATCCCCGGGCAGGCGCTGTCCATCGCAGGCGGCTATGTCTTCGGTGCGTGGTTTGGGACCATCTATAATACCATCGGCACCATGGTCGGTTCTCTCATCGTCTTCTGGCTGACAAGGAAGTATGGGCGTTCCCTGGCTGAATCCTTCATCAAGGAGAAGGAGATGCGTCATCTGGACAGGTTCTTTCGGCGCCAGGGCCCTGTTCCCATCATCCTTGTCCGGCTGATCCCTTTCTTTCCCAATGATGCGGTCTCATTCTTCCTGGGGCTCACCAAGATATCATACTGGACCTACACCTGGACGACGTTCCTCGGTTTCCTTCCTCAGTTCATCATCCTCAATATGCTGGGTGAGAGCATGTCCACAGAATTCGGCAGTCCCCTCATGATACTCCTGACAGTCCTGATGACCCTGTTCGGCACCTTCTACCTCTTCAGGCAGCGCCTCAAGATCCTCTTCTTGAGGGAGGTCAAAGAAGCAGAGCAGGAGCTTTCCCATCTTACCTATGCTATAGAACGGGATTCAGAGGAGAGCCTGGATTTCCTGAAGAAGGAGCTTTAGCAAAAGGGCAGCCAAGGGATAGCTGATGGTAGGATTGATGAGCTTCTTGCTCTGGGCAAAGAAAGAATGTGCCCTTTCCTTCCACGGCTTCTCTTCGAGCTTTCTCGCTTCCTTGGTATCCATGATCAATGTCCCGTCAGGGAGTCCGTAGATGAAGATGCTCAGGAGGAGCATGCCCCTGAAGGGTTCCTGCACTGTCGCCGCAGCCCCTCCCAGGAGTCCGTAGAACAGGGGTCTGCTATGCGGTCTCAGGAACGACACGATGAAAGCGAAGAGGATCAGGATCCCCAGGATGGTGCTGACCTGGTCAGAGCCGGATGAAAAACCCGTATTGTTCGCCAGAATATCCAAGGATTACGACGATGATGACGACCATCGCCTTCCTCATGATGATAAGCGCCTTTTCCAGGCCTGTTCGCTCTTCCGGAGCTATATGGATGAGAAGCATGCCGACAAGGATTCCTGCCCAGGAGATGATGATGGCAGGGATATAAGCAGACAGGTTCATAGGGCTCTTCCCTGAAGAAGGATTTATATAAGTTACTGTCTTTGTCGCTCCTGCCGTTCCTGCTGTCCTCCTCTGAAGCAGACCGGAGCAGACACGACAACACATATAAAGTATCATTGGTCCCGTTATATTGTATAGGCTGTTGTCGTGGGGGATATCCGCGCTCATGGAAAAGACATTATCCATAAAGGATCTGAAGGTCTCTGTTGGAGACAAGGAGATACTCAGGGGCATCTCTCTTGAGATCCCGCAGGGCGAGATCCATGCACTGATGGGTCCCAACGGTTCTGGGAAGAGCACCCTTGCCTTCACCATCATGGGCCATCCCAAGTACAAGGTTACCGGAGGATCCATCACCCTGGGCGGAAAGGATGTGCTTCCTTTGGCTCCTGATGAGCGCGCCAGGGACGGACTGTTCTTATCGTTCCAGTATCCTCGCACCGTCTCCGGTGTCACCGTGTCGAGCTTCCTCCGTCAGGCCCTGCAGGCCCGGCTCAAAAAGGGGCAGAAGCTTGATCTCAAGGAGTTCATGGCGCTCCTTGACAGGAAGATGAAGCTGCTCGACATCGACAAGAGCTTCCGTGCGAGATTCCTCAATGAGGGCTTCTCAGGAGGAGAGAAGAAGCGTTCAGAGATACTCCAGATGGCCATGCTCAAGCCGAAGATCGCCATCCTCGACGAGACCGATTCCGGTCTTGACATCGACGCGCTGCGTATCGTCGCCGAGGGCATCAGCAAGGTGGCGGACGAGAAGACCGGCATGCTCCTCATCACCCACTACCAGCGGATCCTCAGATACATCACCCCTGACAAGGTCCACGTCATGGTCGACGGCAGGATTGTGACGTCCGGCGGGAAGGACCTTGCCGAACGTCTTGAGAAGGAAGGATACGGCTGGTTGCAGGAAGCATAGAGATCCATAGGACACACAGGACACATAGAGATCATAGGACGCATAGGCAAGGAGGCATAGATGGCGGTCAAGAAATCCCTGTTCAGGAACGATGCGACGAAGTACGGCTTCTCCAAGCAAGAGCATCACGTCGCTCGTACAGGACCAGGCATCACAGAAGAGATCGTCCGGGAGATCTCTGCCTTCAAGAAAGAGCCGTCATGGATGCTTGACTTCAGGCTCAGTTCGTTGAAAGAGTTCCTGCGACGTCCTCTTCCTGCCTGGGGTGCTGACCTTTCCTCCATCGATTTCTCCAGGCTGACCTATTATCTCAAGCCCACAGACAAGATAGCAGACGACTGGAAGGACGTGCCGCCGGATATCCTGGAGACCTTCGAGCGTCTTGGCGTTCCCGAGGCAGAGCGTAAATTCCTGGCAGGCGTCGGTGCCCAGTACGATTCTGAGATGATATACCACAAGACCAAGAAAGAGCTGGAGGACAAGGGCGTCATCTTCTGCGACATCGACACGGCACTCAAGAAGCACCCCGACCTGTTCAGGAAATACTTCGCCACCGTGGTGCCGCCGGACGACAACAAGCTCGCAGCCCTCAACTCATCTGTATGGTCCGGCGGGTCCTTCGTCTATGTGCCCAAAGGGGTGAAGATAGATTTCCCGTTGCAGGCCTATTTCCGCATCAACGCCCAGAACATGGGCCAGTTCGAAAGAACGCTCATCATCGCCGGGGAAGGTGCCTCGGTCCAGTATATAGAAGGCTGCACTGCCCCGAACTATTCCACCGCTTCGCTCCATGCCGGCGTCGTCGAGCTCATCGCCCATAAAGATGCATACATCCGCTACACCACCATCCAGAACTGGTCCACCAATGTCTACAACCTGGTCACCCAGCGGGCCATCGCCCACCAGGGAGCCAAGGTGGAATGGGTAGACGGCAATCTGGGGAGCAGGCTCACCATGAAGTATCCTGCCGTCGTGATGGTCGGGGAAGGCGCGAGCGCAGAGATACTCTCCATCGCCCTCGCAGGAAAAGGCCAGCATCAGGATGCAGGCGCCAAGGTCATCCATCTCGCCCCGAACACCTCCTCCAAGATAACGAACAAGTCCATCTCCCTCGACGGGGGGAAGACCGTCTATCGGGGGTTGGTCAAAGTGTCAAAGGACGCGAAAAACGTCACCGCATCGGTAAACTGTGATGCCCTCATCCTCGACCCTGAATCCAGCTCAGATACCCTGCCCTCTATGGACATAGCCAACGACAGGGTAAGCATCGGCCATGAGGCCTCTGTCGGAAAGATCTCTGACGATGACCTCTTCTACCTGATGAGCAGGGGACTTTCCAGGGAAGATGCCCTCTCGCTCATCGTCTCAGGGTTCTTCGAGCCCTTCACCAAGGAACTGCCGTTCGAATATGCGGTGGAACTCAACCGGCTCATCCAACTGGAGATGGAGGGCAGCGTAGGATGAGGCTCCTCGACGTGTCCCAAGAACAGCTGGTGTCCTTCTCGAAGGACAGGGATGAGCCAGAGCTCCTGACAAACCTGAGGAAAAAAGCGTTCTTGGATTTCCATCGTCTGCCGCTTCCCGACGACAGGATCCAGGAATGGCGATATACCCGTATCCAGGAGCTCGACCTGTCCCCCCTCGTCTGGACAAAGACCGGTGATTTCATCGAGATTGCTCTGCTGGACGGTTCTGCTCTTCCTGCTTCGGTATCCCTGATGCCGCTTGCCCGTGCCATCAAGGAAAAGAACAGCGTTTCACAACATTTCGGAAGGATCATCCCTCCGACCGATAAGCTGACCTCCCTCCATTATGCTTTCCTCAACGACAGCATCTATGTGAAGCTGGATGATGATGCAACCTTCGACAGGCCGTTGCACATCCTGCTCAGGGCCAGGGACCCTGCACGTGCTGCAGAGAACGCCTTTGTCCATCTTTTCTTGGACGTGGGGGATCATGTTCACGCATCGATTCTTTTCGAATCGGATCTTTCCGGGCCGTTCAACACCGTGTTCCTTGAGATGATCGCAGGAGAGGCTGCCCAGGTCGACTTCTTCACGCTCCAGCATGACGCCGAAGATACCCATAGCTTTGCCTATCGGTCGGTGTCTTTGGGGGTCGATGCTCGTCTGCGATGGTATGAAGGCTGGTTCCCCCGGGGCAAGGTGCGGGGGAAATCCCGGATGATCTTCAGCAGTCCCGGTGCAGAGGGCAGCCTGAAGAGCGTCTTCTTCGCCAAGGGCAGGGAGCAGGTCCAGCTGCTCAGCGAGGCGCTTCATCGGGTGCCGCACACCGGAGGAGACATCAAGAACAGGGGTGTGCTGACAGGCAGAGCATCCTCTATCTTCCAGGGGCGGATCGTCATCGACAAGAAGGCCCGGGACACCTCATCGTTCCTTGACGACAAGACGTTGAATCTCAGTCCAGAGGCGCACAGCTTCTCCATCCCGTCGCTGGAGATCGATGCCGACGATGTCCAGGCATCCCATGGCTCGACCATCGGCATGGTCGACGAGGATGAACTTTTTTACATGATGAGCCGCGGCCTTTCTGCCGCAGAAGCGTCATCCCTCCTGGTGATGGGTTTCTTCGACCAGCTCGTCGGCACCATCCCTGAGAAGGATGTGCAGGAACGGTTCAGGAAGATGATCCTGCAACGCCTAGGTGATGCCCGTGCTTGATGCTGCCTCTCTCAGGGAGGATTTCCCGCTGCTGTCGCGTACCTTCGATGGCAAACCATTGATCTACCTCGACAACGCGGCAACCACCCAGAAACCGAAGCAGGTCATCGACGCGGTCTCTGATTATTATCGCAATCACAACGCCAATGTCCATCGGGGCGTCTATGGCCTTGCCCGGGAGTCGACCGCCCTGTATGAACAATCGAGAGAGAAGGTCGCTTCGTTCATCACCGCAGAGCCACAGGAACTTGTCTTCACCCGCAACACCACTGAATCATTGAACCTGCTCGCTTCTTCTCTGGGGAAAGGCCTGCAGCAGGGTGATGAGATCGTCCTTTCTGTCATGGAGCATCATTCCAACATGATCCCCTGGCGGCTGCTGGAGAGCAGGGGAGTGAAGGTGAAGTATGTCCCTCTCATCGACGAGGAGAAGCTCGACCTGGAACAGCTTAAGAAGTCACTCTCGTCGAAGACAAGGATAGTCTCCCTGACGCACGCATCAAACGTGTTGGGGACCATCGTCGATGTCAGGGCCGCGGGAGAGATCGTCCACGATGCCGGTGCCGTCTTTGTCGTCGACGGAGCACAATCTGTGCCTCACTTTTCCGTCGATGTAAAAAAGCTTGATGCAGACTTCTATGCCTTCTCTGCCCATAAGATGCTCGGCCCTTCCGGCGTGGGCGCATTGTACGGGAAGGAAGAGCTGCTCAGGGAGCTGCCGGTCTATCAGGGCGGTGGCGAGATGATCGAGAAGGTCACGCTGGAGAAGATGACCTTCCAGCAGCCTCCCCACCGGTTCGAGGCGGGTACTCCAAACATGGCAGGCGTCGCTGGCTTTGGTGCTGCTGTCGATTACCTCAGGACGGTCGGCATGGATGCGGTGAGGGAACATGAGGTCGCGCTGACAGGATACGCGATGGAGCAGCTCGACGGCATCGGAGGGATGAAGATATTCGGTCCGGAGAAGGCAGAGGACAGGACAGGGGTCATCTCTTTCGTCATGGAGGGCATCAGTCCCTTCGACATCGCTTCCTTCGCAGCTACCAGAGGGATGGCGTTGAGGACCGGCCATCACTGCGCCCAGCCGCTGCATGATGTCCTGGGCGTCCCGGGGACGGCAAGAGTCTCCTTCTACCTCTACAACACGAAGGAGGAGGTTGACTTGCTCATGCGCATGCTTGAGGATACTGCTTTGCTGAGAGAGAAATAGCTCACACCATGCAGCCGATGGCAACGGCATATTCAGCGTTCTTGGGGACGGTGAAGGTGACTGATTTCCCGGCGATGCGTCTGGCCCGTTTCTCGATGAGCGACGTCACCTGCTTGATCTTGCTGACGTTCCCCACCATGACCACATTCCTGGCTCTGTGTGCCTTCGCGGTCATGCCCACGATCATGCCGAGGGTCTCGCCGACTACGGTGATGATGGCGAGCGCGATATCCCCTCTGTTCGGATAGCTGACCCTGGAGAAATAGGATGCGATGTCGTTGGGATGCAGGCCGCCGATGCCTTTCGGATAGATGTTCTTGATGAGGGTCGCGGTCTTCTGGATGTTGCCCTGCCGTGCAAGGTTGCTGATCTCGTGGAGGTCGCTTGTGCCGGTCAGCAGCTCACACAGGCCCTGGATCATCCCTCCTCCGATGGGAGTCCCGCCGGCATGCTTGCCGTCCACCATGATGGCTGTCCCTGTCCCCAGGGAGACCACGAGCCCGGTCTTCTTCCGGGAGAGATACCTCGCTCCCCTGACAAGAGCCTTCAGTTCATCTTCCTGCTTCACCTCGACGCCTAGGAATGCACCTTCCATGGTCTTCCTGTTGCTTCGGGTATAATGAAGAGTGCTTATCTTCGGAAGGTCGTCACGGAGAAATTTCTTGACCAGGATAAGGCTCGAATCCTTGAAGAGCTTCTTCTTCTGCACCTTGTTCTTGTTCATCACCACGACTTTCGTCAAGGTGGTACCGAAGTCGATTGCTGCCCGCATTCTTCAAAAATCGCCTGGAAAACCCCCCGTTTCTTGTTGGGATGATTCTTCGATATAAATAACTTGTTTAGCCACTGTTGAGAGAAGAAGAGAGCTATTGTTTGTTTTCTATATTGATAACAACTAATCGAATTGTTCGTGATGGGTTGATCGTAATCGTCGTGCTGACCGAAAGAAGGTAAGGATTGTTAGGTCAGCTGTTCGTCGATGTTCTTCAGGATCTCATCCTGCGCCATCGCGTGGAACCTGATCGTCCCTGCATGGGCATGGCCTCCTCCGGTGACGTTTGCGTGAGGAAGCTTCTCTTGCAGCACCGTCTTGATCTTGTTGACGTCAAATGCCGCATCATGCGACATGCGGAACGAGACCCTTCCTGCATCGATGCTCAGTGCTATGACCGTCTTCTTTCTCTCGGTCTCAAGCCAGTCCCGCACCATGCCCGCTATCTTGCCGATGGTCGGATATGTTCCTCTGTTGGTCATGCCTTGCAGGGGTATCTTCGCGAGGATAAATCCTTCTCTGTCCTCTATCTTCACATGGGCCTTCGCGTCCTGGAACAGCTGCTCCTTCTTCTCCTGGGCAGCCTTCGCGATGAGCATCACCAGCCTTTCCTGGCGGTCGTCCCTCGCACCGAAAAGGAGATTGAAATATTGCCGTCCTTCTGAGTACCGTACCAGATAGGCTTCATGGTCTATGGCGAGCGAGAGCTTCTCGAGATAGGGTCCGTCGAAGCCTTCCTCCTCTGCGAGCCTGAGATACTGCTCGTACGCTTTCCCTCTCGAACGGTCTGCGATGCCTGCCACTGCGGCCATGTGCGGGACGATGAAATCTTCCTTGACCCATCTTGCCAGTTCCACGCCGAGCATCCCTGCGGTGATCTCCGATGAGGGATTGACCTGGTGAGGATTGATGTGGACGTCGATGAACTTGTCTGCCTTGTTCTCTCCAGGATCATGATGGTCGACCACCAGGACCTGGAATCCCAGGACCTTTACCTTCTCGAGCGCCGGGACATCTTCCTCGGTGCTGCCGTTGTCCATGACGATGAGCAGGGGCGGCGGGTTGCCGAAGCGCTCTCGGTCCTCAAGATGGTACATGATGTCCTTGGTGGCATCCTCGATGTCGTACCAGGGTGTCCGTGAAGGCGCCCTCCTGCATCGTTTGTAGCCTGCGCTCCTGTCACCTGTCTCCTGGACCATCAAGGGTATTATCGCGCTCTGCAGGGCGACCCCTGCGGCGTAGCCGTCGCAGTCACCATGATGCCTGATCCAGACGGGCCTTCTCTCATTGATGGCCGTGTGGATGAGCTTGGTCGCATCGGAGAACGCCTTCGCAAGCCCTTTGAGGTCCTGGTCATCGATGAGAAATCCTTTGTCCATCGTTTTGTCCATCTTAGCAGCATTTCGTCGCTTCTATCTTGTCGACCCGTCGGTGATGACGTTCCTCTGGCGAGAAATCAGTGGAGAAGAAGATGTCCACCATGTGGATGGCCAGCTCCGGGGGGATGGTCCGTCCGCCCAGGCAGATGATGTTGGCATTGTTGTGCTCACGCGCTACTTTGGCGGTATAGTCAGAATGGCATACCGCTGCCCGGATGCCTCTTATCCTGTTGGCAGTGAGGGACATGCCGATGCCGGTGCCGCAGCAGAGGACGCCCATGGCATGCTCCTTCAGCACCTCATGGCTCACCTTCTGCGCATAGTCGGGGTAGTCGACGCTCTCCTTGCCGTCTGTCCCCAGGTCGACGACCTCGTGGCCCTTTTCCTTGAGGTGCTGCTTGACCGCTTCCTTGAGTTCATAGCCTGCATGGTCTGCTCCCATGATGATCTTCATTCTTCTCCTCCGCACCCCTAGGTGTGTTTCCAGACAGGATGTCCCCAGCTGATGAGCAGGTCGGTGCCCAGCTGCCCCACCTCGAAGGGCACGTCGCAGCTTCCGAAGCAGCTGCCCGCCCAGAGGAGGACGTCGGCTCCTGTCTCTTTTTTTATGATGTCCTGGATGTCCTTGGCCTTCGGCCGCAGGCCGTCGGGCAACTGAAGACAGACGGTCTTCGCCTTCTCCTGATGTATCTTTGCGATGACCTTCTCGATCTCCATGTCGTAGTCCAGGTAGTCCATGGGCAGGCTGAAATGAAGCCTGATTAAAAAGGTTATGCAAAAGTCAGACCTGTCCAGCGAACGTTTTTCCGGGCTGCTGCAAACCTGTCTCCACAGGGAGCTGCTGACTGACGCTTAAACTTAAAGAAGAGCATCGATGTGGTCGAAACGCTCTTCGCTGAAGGCCTTTCTCGATGCTTCCTCTGCCTTCTGTGGGTCATATCCTCTGTCGGTGAGCATCTGGGTGATGAGCATCGTCATCCATCCTGTGGTGGTCTTCTCGATGACCTCTCTCCGCTCCGGGGTCAAACCGGCTTCGGCCGCGAGACTGACGCTTTCCAGCAGGTAGCTGAACTCATTGACGATGGTCACATAGAATCTTGCCTTGTCGATGTCCTCGAACCGTTTTCCAAGCTGTGCATATTCATTACGGGAACTGCCTGGAGGAAGCATCTTCTCGAGAGAACGCTGCGAGACATCATCCAGGGGCATGAGCTTTCCTTTCACGATGTACATCCCTGGCTGGGGACTCTTCAGTTTATAGGTAGGCGCGAAGACCGCCTCATGGCCCGGGTCCACCTGGTACAGCACCGCGTAATTGCCGGCATACACACCTCCCAGCTCAAACTCCTGTTTCTGCGCCTGTCCCATCATCTTGGGAGAAGCAAACCTTGCATGACTTATATATCTATTCTTGGATCATATCTGTTCTCGGACAGGCAGCCTCTGCACGGGTCCTTCTGCATCGTCGCGGATGCAGCATCATCTGAAAAGAAAAAGGATCATCATGTCGAATCCATGAATCTCAGGAAATCCTCATACTCTGCGACCAGGTGAGCCTTCTGCTTTGCTTCCTGGGTCACTTCGGTGTGTTCAGCGATTTCAGCCAATGACACATGGATCACCTCGTCTTTCGGGACACTGCCGGAGAAGAAAAAAAATTACCCAAGAGCGAGGGGGGAAGAATACCCTTGGGTAAGAAAGGCAGTTGTTGTAACTATGTAGTAGATATAACTACTATTTATACTTTTCGTTTTTATCAGTACTTGCAAGGGGTAACGATACCCTATGTCAGTGACGATGCGCTTTCATTTAAGAAGCCATTGGTCTCCTTTATAAACTATGGTCTTTCTCTTCTTTCTGGTGATACCCATGCAGCAAGAAGTCCGATTGAATATCAGTGATGGCGACCCGTTCCATGCCGATGAGATCTCTGTCATCCACAACCCTTTGAAGTTCATCTTCGACTTCAAGAGCGTGACGCCCAGGCTCGACATGCCGGGCCAGCCCATGCGGGTCTCCATGAAACATGATGTCATCACAGCCGATCCGTTCATGGCGAAGGATTTCCTCAATGCCCTGAAGAAGAACATCGACGACTACGAGAAGAAGTTCGGGACCATCGAGAAGCCCAGGCCGCTCGTGAAGGCCCAGAAGCTCAAGAAGCAGAGGAAGACGGCCAAGAAGACGACCAAGAGCCCTGTCCAGGATTATTTCGGCTGATCATTGCCCACTGGACAGCCAGGCATAAGCCCTGTTAAGCCTTGTTCTTTTTCTTTCTTGATCTTGATGTCAGAGCGAATACATCTTCCTGAGCGAAACATAAAGAAAAAATGTGCCTGGTGGAAACCGAGTAGCGCTTTCCAGATACTGGGCCCGCCGTGATTTGAACACGGGACCACCCGATTATCAGTATTGCCTCCGCCTAGAAACGTTCTGGACGGATCGGGCACTCCACCAGGCTAAGCTACGGGCCCGGAAAGCTTTAGTGTTTATGTTTGCTTTAAAAAGCTTTGTGTAAACATTCCCAAAACCTTTAAAAAGCGGGCCGGATTCGAGACCCCATCCGAGAGATGGGCCGGTCATACCGGCTTGCCCATGCTGGAAGACGGGTCTTTTCTGACGACGTTCTTCACTCTCTATGCGAACAGAGGTGCTACCATGGCACGGATGCATTCACGAAAGAAAGGGAAATCACGGTCAGCAAAGCCTGCCAAGAAGCAGGCTCCCAGCTGGCAGATCTACAAGCCGAAGGAGATCGAGCTGCTCGTGGTCAAGCTGACCAAAGAAGGCCAGAAGCCGTCGAGGATAGGGCTCCATCTGCGGGACACCTACGGCATCGTCGATGTGAAGATGATCACCGGCAAGTCCATCACCCAGATACTCCAGGAACGGAAGCTCCTCCCGAAGATTCCCGAGGACCTGACATCGCTCATCAAGAAGGAGATCCTGATACGGAAGCATCTCGAGGAGAACCATAAGGATGAGACGGCGAAGCGCGGCCTTACCCTGACGACGTCGAAGATACGACGGCTGGTGAAGTACTACAAGAAGAGCGAAGTTCTGCCCCTCGACTGGAAATACGATCCGTCCAAGGTAAGCATCTTCCTGGAGTAGGTTTACTCCATCTTTTTTTTACTTCCTCTTTTTTTCTTTTCATCATGATAATCTGTGTCATGATAATCTGTGTCATGATAATCTGTGTCATGATAATCTGTGTCATGATAATCTGTGTCATGATAATCTATATAAACTTTCAGACCGTGTAATGCTGTTATGGGCATCAGGCGTCTCAAGAAAGCGGTCAAGGAAGAGAAGCATGTTCTCCAGGAGTTCAAGGGCATGACGTCCACTGTCGAAGGTTCCTGGCTCAGAGCAGGAACCCTGCTGAAGGCGCTCCATCAAAAGGTGAAAAAGAAAGGGAAGCGGTTTCTGATCTCTCTGCTCACCATTCTGATGCTCGCGAAGCCGCTGGCTGCGGGGACCATCGACCTCCTTCCCCGGGTGAAGGTCCTGCTCGGCAAGCTCAGTGCGAACACCATCCTTGTCCAGGACGCTGCCAAAGAGTTCCAGGCCATCATGAAGTCCATCGACAGGGAGGTGGAGGACGACCTGAAGAACCATCGCTATGACGAGGCAGAGAAGCTGCTCTCGATCTACCTGCAGATCGCAGAGCAGCTCGGTGACGGCAAGCTCGCGAAGCATCTCAGGGTCTTGCTTGTCGATGTCAGGAACGAGAAAGGCCTGTACCATCATAAACAAGGGGTATTCAAGAAAGACGGGGCCATCTATGTCGCTGGACAATTCAAGAGTGATAAGAAGTACATCGGGAAAGTAAAGGACCAGATAGAGACCGATGCGCTGTCACGTTTCCGTCGCTATTTCTTTGCAAAGTTTGCTCTGAAGAAGGTACTGCTGCATGACACCGAGATCATCGGATTCACCGAGCGGGATGATGGCATCTGTGAGTATCTCTTTCGCATAGGTATAGTGAATGATCCTGACTTCACCCGGCAACTGGTCAAGAAGCTTCCCCTGTTCAACTTCTGATGTGATTGCAGCGGGCAAAGAAAGAAGGAACGAGAGAGGAAGGCAACATCTGGTGTCTGGTCTTTTATCAGAACAGGTTCTTGATATGCTCGATGTGGGTGGCGACTTCCTGGCCCTTCTTCGTCAGCGTGAGGAGCTTGAGCCGTCCCTGCTTCTCGAAGTTGACGAGGCCTGCCTTTTCCATCGCCTGGAGTATCTTGACGACATGGGAGTAGGTGCAGTCGATGAGTTTCGCGAGCGAGCTCGCGTAGATATCTGATTTTGAGGTGTTGAGCTTGACAAGCATCATGGCAGGTTTCTCACGGAAAAAGACATTGAAGATATTCTTGTTCGTCATGGTTTTCTTCCCTCGATGTTCCTTCTCGGCCCCCTCGAAAATCGCCTATGAGAATGAAAATAGATAATCCAGAACTATATATAAAACTTTACATTTTACAGCATATGTTTTCAATACTGCATATAATTCCTGGCCAGTGTCTCTGCCTCTTCCGGCGATTCTCACGGCAACGGAGGCAAAGCATAAAAACATCCCTCCTGTCCGTTAGGGATGCTCTCCTCCGACGACAGGAAAAGCCTGCTGTTTCCTTATGCGCATGTCCGGGCCGTCCAGCAGGACATGCTGAAAAAGGTCAGGGACATCATCGAGTCAGGGAAGAGTGCGGTCATCCATGCGCCCACCGGTCTCGGAAAGACCGTCTCCACCCTCGGTCCCGCGCTCTCTGTCGCCAAGAAGAAGGACCTCACCATCTATTTTCTCACCTCACGGCACACCCAGCACAAGATAGCCATCGAGACCCTGCAGCACATCAAAGAGGCGCATCTCCAGACCCTGGTGGCATCGGACATGATAGGCAAACGGTGGATGTGCCTCCAGCCGGGCATCAAGGACATGCGGGGCGGGGATTTCAACGAGTACTGCAAACGGATGCGTGAGGACCACGCCTGCGCTTTCTACAGCAGGGCAAGGCAGAAGAACGGCAAGTTCACCGTCGAGGCGAAGGTTGCATTGGAGGACATGAAACGGCTGAGCCCCATCCATACAGAGCGTATCTTCTCTGTGGCAGAGGATGCCGAACTCTGTCCCTATGAGATGGCTGCCCTGCTCTCGGCAAGCTCCCGTGTCATCGTCGCCGACTATCTCTATCTCTTCGATCCGGGAATCCGGCAGAACTTTCTCAACAGGATAGGCAAGGATCTCTCTGATGCTGTCATCATCGTGGACGAAGGCCATAACCTTCCGGGGAGGATACGTGACCTGGCCTCGGTCCAGCTTTCCTCCTATGTCATCCTCCAGGCCATCAAGGAGGCCAAGAAGCACGCCTTCCCTGAGCTGATAGAAGAGCTTTCGCTCCTGCAGGATATCCTGGTCGGGCTGTCACGGTCGTTGGAACTGGGCGGGGAACGGTTGGTGCGCAGGGACCAGTTCATGGACGGGTTGGGGACCCTTGACCAGTATGATGACCTCATCGACCGTTTCGAAGAGGCTGCTGACACGGTCAGGGAGGAGAAGAAACAATCCTTCCTCGGGAGGGTCTCTGCCTTTCTCACTCTCTGGAAAGGGGAGGATGACGGCTATGTCCGGACCGTGGACCTCAAGCAGGGGTTCCGTCAGCCGCTCATCACGCTCAAGTACAAATGCCTCGACCCGTCTCTTCTGACTGCTCCGGTCATCAAGGATGCCCATTCCACCATCATCATGTCAGGGACCCTCTCACCGACCGGGATGTATCGGGATGTGCTGGGATTTCCCGATGACAGCGAATGCATTACCTATGGCAACCCGTTTCCCATGAGCAACCGTCTCTCGCTCATCGTCCCCAGGACGACGACCAAGTTCACCCTGCGTTCAGACCGGCAATATAAAGACATCGCCGAGCACTGTTCCCGTATCAGTGCTGCGGTCCCCGGCAACCTCATCATCTTCTTCCCCAGCTATTTCCTGATGCGGGAGGTCGGCATGTACTTCAGGATCATCTCGAAGAAGACGGTCATGGAGGAAGATCCAAGGCTGACAAAGGACGAGAAGTTCGAGATGCTGGAGACCTTCAAGACCTACAAGGATGCAGGTGCCGTGCTGCTGGCGGTCTCCTCTGCGAATTTCGCCGAAGGCATCGACCTTCCGGGAGACCTTCTGAAGGGGGTCATCGTCGTCGGCCTGCCGCTCCACCGTCCTGACCTCGAGACCAAGGCCCTGATCGACTACTATGACCGGCGTTTCGCCAAGGGCTGGCTCTACGGCTATGTGTTGCCGGCCTTCAACAAGACCCTGCAGGGGGCAGGCAGGTGCATCCGCAGCGAGACCGACAAGGGCGTCATCGTCTTCCTCGACGAACGCTATGCCTGGCCAAACTACCGTCAGCACTTCCCAGAGGACATGGGGGTGAACATCTCAATCGAACCAGAGACATTGATACAGGAGTTCTTCGGAAGCTAGTCCTTGTGCTCTTCCTTCTCTTCCCTTTCTTTTCTTCCCTTTATAAATGAAGTCAACTTTTCCCTCATTCCAGTATACCTTTAACTATACTGGTAGCTCAAAATAGAAACCTTTATATAGTTCCTATGCTATTGATGTGATTAGAGAAATTCACTCTCTAACCGCCAAGGGCTCCCTGAAACCCTAATTTCTAACCAACCACCCCCCTCATCAACCCTCGGGGAGCCTCTTTTTTTTTAACTGGCTTTTTTAACTGATTCCAGAAATTCTTATAAACTCCGCTCCCTCTGGTGTCTGCATGCATGAGATAGCCTTCGCAGAGAAGATCATCAAGGAAGCCAGGAAATACGGAGACGTCGAGGCCATCCATCTGGAGATAGGAGAGCTTGCCCATGTCCCTGGCAAAGACCTTGTCGAAGCGCTCAGGAAGATGGTGTCCTGGCGTATCGAATGGCACGAGGTGCCGGCGAAGGCGACCTGCTCCTGCGGGTTCATCGGCCATCCCACCATCCTCGAACGGGGCCACGACCACTTCCTCATCGAATGCCCGGAATGCAAGTCCATGCCCGACCTGATCTCGGGCACAGACATCAGGATCCAGAGTGTCGAGGTGAAGGACTGATGTGCCTTGCTGTGCCCGGGAGGATCGTGAAGATAGAGAAGGACATGGCCATCGTCGACTACGGGTCAGAACGACGCCCGGGAAAGCTCATCGCCGACGGTTTTGCTGTGGACGACTATGTCATCATCCAGGGCGGTATTGTCATCGAGAAGGTCCCTCGAAAAGAGGCCGAGGACGCTCTTGCGCTCTACCGTCAGGCCACAGGCTGATTTCCTGGTCCGCCTAGCTGTCTCAGCAGCCTTTCTTGATATGTCTGCAGCCGGTACTGTTGCTCCCTGCTCAGTCTCATCACGATAAATCCCCAGTGGAGTGCGACGAGGTCGCCTTCTGCAACCGAGGTGACCTCCGGCAGGAACACGACGGTCTTTGGCTCTTCTTTGCCCATCGCTATCTTCCCTTTTTTCTTCTGCAGGGCCGGGGTCATCACCAGGGCAGTGTCCTTGGAGACCACCTCGACCACCTTTCCCCAGCCGATCCTGCAGTTGTCCATGTTCGGCAGGGTAGCTTCCACACTCTGGGTGATGTTGCCCACCCCGACGTAGAAGACATTGAAGTCATGGTGGGGAAACATCCCCTGCGGAAGTTCATCGATGCGTTTCCTGGCGATGGAGGCTGGCAGTCCCCTCGCCTCCAGGCTCCTGATGACGTCCTTCATCTCTGCGTCAGAAAAACCGTCGAGCAGTCCATTGCCCAGCCAGTAGGCTTCGACCACCTCCCTGTCGAGGAAGTCTTTCCCTGCCTTCTTCGCTATGGCATCAAGGTAGGGATAGAGCCCTTCGAAGCGTCTGATGTCCTCCCGCACCTCGGGAAGGTTGTCTCGGTGCAGCAGATAGCGATGGAATGCTGGCTGTGCCTTCTCCGGTCCGCAGTAACGTAGCTTGTTCGTTATGTAGGCAAAACGTATGCAGAGTTCAGCTCCGTCCATGCACCACACCCTGCACACCCTGGCTGTCCTTCAGTGTCGAGAGTGGGACTCCCCAGACGATGGCGGCTACACCGACGATGATGAGCAGCATGCCGCCTGCCGCGCTGGCAGAGATGACCTTTCCGGTGAACAGGAATGCGAGCAGGGTCGTGATGGGACTGCCCAGGGCCAGGATGCCCGTCGCTGTGCTTACCCGTACCTGTCTCAGGCCGTTGTAGTAGGTGAAGACATAGAGCAGCAGGAATGCCGAGGTGACCAGGATCCATAGGTACTGGGAGGCGTTCATCGAGACGATGGTCTCTGTCTTTCCTGTGACAAGAAGATAGACGAAGATGAATGCGCTCCCGAAGGCCATCCTGCCGAAGCCGACGACCGTGCCTGACAGTTCCCTCATCACCTTCTTGGCGTAGACGTTCTCCGCGGCCCAGAAAAGGGTCGCCAGGAGGATAAGGATGTGACCTGTGCTGAATGTCAGGTCAGGCCTGATGAGCAGGTAGTTGCCGGCCATGATGCCGGTGATGCCCAGGACAAGATTCCTGTTCCACCGTTCTTTGAGGAAGATGATGGCCAGGATGGTCGCATAGATGAACAGGGTCTTGTGGATGAATCCTGAGGTCTTTCCGGTCGTCATCTGCAGCCCTTTGAAGAACAGCAGGAACGGTATGCTCCCGCCCACCAGGCCGACGATGCTCAGCTGTCTCCACTGTTTTCCGGTCAATTCCCTGATGTGCTTCCATTCCCTGAAGCCCAGGAGGATGCCTGCAAGCAGGAGCGCCACCATCAGGTTCTTCGAGAACGTGAACACCGAGCTGTCGAAGCCCTTCACGCCGAAACCGTTGACGAAGATGGAGATGCCTGAGATGAGCGCTGTGAAACTGACCAGCAGCAGACCGTTCCTTTTCAGGAGACTGTTTTGTTTCATGGTATCCATTGCTTCACCTGTTCTGCGATTTTTTGCGGATTCCCTTTCTGGGGAACCCCGATGATTTTAAGCTTTTTGATGATGCCCATGGCCTGTCCGAGCTCGATGATATGCCCGACATCAAGGTCATGGAGAGACATCATCCTGTTGGTCCTGATCCTGTCCGGGTCTATCACTGCAGGTTCTGCGAGGTCCTTGACCACGTCGAGGATGATGAGCTCGTCCTCCTCTGCCTCGAGCAGGCTCTCCGGGGTCGTGCAGTGCACGATGGAGACACCCTGCAGACGGAGGTGGTCCGCCACCTTCAACGCGAAGGCATCCTCCGGAAGGTGCTCGTTCCCGAAGACATACATCTTCTTCACTCCCATTTCACCTCTAGGAAATGGGCAGAGCAGGAGAAGCAGGGGTCATAGGCCCTGATGAGCTTCTCGACAGCCATGATGAGTTCGTCTTTCTTCATGTCCAGATGGCCGGAGACGAATGTCCTGATGTCCTCCTGGGCAGAGAGGAGGTTCTGGGCCGTCGGCGTGATGATGTTGGCGTTGATGATGATGCCCTGCTCATCCAACGTATAATCGTGCCAGAGCGTCCCCCGGGGGACTTCGATGCATCCTACGCCCCTGCCTGCTCTGACTCTTGCCTTCTTCGGCTTCTCCTGCTTGATGGTGATGGTAGCGCAGAGGTCGATGGCATGGTCGATGCAATGGACGATCTCGATGGCCTGGCAGAGGTTGTTGATGAACGGGTTCCGGGAGGGCAAGGCGATGCCTGATTCCCTGAGCATCTTCCTTGCAGAAGGGGAGAGCTGCTCCCCGTTGTTGTTGAACCTTGCCAACGCGCCCACCATGTACCTTTTCTCGTCCTTGACGACGAAGTTTGCCGTCGAATAGGGTCGGTGGTATTCCCTGATGAAGTCGAGGTACTGCTCCTTGGGGAAGGATGCCTGTGCTGAGGTAAAATCTCCTCTGAGGACAGCGAACCCTTTCCTGTCTTTGAGGGAGAAGAACTCGCTCTCGGTCTCCATGGTCGGCTGCTCGAGCGAGAAGAACAGCCTGCAGGTGGCGATGGCATCTTTCTTGACTGCCTTGAGCTCTTTGGCCATGCTTCGCAGCTCTTCTGTCCTGGGGAGCTTGAGCCAGCCTCCGACGGTCGCCGATACCGGATGGAGGTCCCGTCCTGCGAGCAGGGCGTTGAGCCGGTTCCCTGTCTTCATGATCCGCAATGCCTGCTGCAGTTCCTTCTTGAACTTCGGTGCCATGGCCAGGGCTGATTCATAGCCGAGATAATCAGGCAGGGCGAGGAAGTAGAGGTGGGTGGCATGGGAACGGATGCGTTCGGCAAGGGTCAGCAGGACCCTTAGATCTTCTGTCTGTCTGCTCGTCTTCATCCCCAGCGCATCCTCGATGGCGTGCAATGCGCAGACCACATGGGCAGACGAACAGATGCCGCATATCCTCGAGGTCAGCTCATGGGCTTCGTTGTATTTCCGTCCTCTGACGATGCCCTCAAAATATCTTGCCCCTTCGGTGGCTCCCAGTTCGCATCTTTTCAGCCTGCCCTTGTCTATGGAGAGCGTGAGGGAGGCGTGCCCTTCGATCTTGCAGATGTGGTCCAGTTTTATCGTGCGTGTCATGTGGTGCCCTGTCCATCCCTTTTATCGGGTGTTCATCATCCTTTTCCGTGGAATATCCTGTTGAGCGTCGGCAGCTTGAGGCCGGCAAAGGTCCGCATCCTATCACGGATGAACCTGTCGTCGAAGCCTTTCTTCCGGAGGATGTCGATCATGAGGTTGAGGTTCATGTCTTTGGTGGGGCCGCGACAGCCCCAGCATTCCAGCCCTCCGTTGATGCAGACCGCATGGCAGCCGCCTGCAGTGATGGGCCCGAGGCAGGGCTTTCCCTGGTCCAGGAGACAGGCGTTTCCGTTCTTCCGGCATTCGACGCAGACCGGATTGTCGGTCCCCCTGGGTTCGATCCCTCTCGCGATCGCGGTGAAGAAGCCCAGTATCTCTTTCTTGTCCGGCGGGCAGCCCGGTATATAATAGTCCACTTTGACGTGTGCATCGATGGGTGTCGGTTCGACATCTTTGAGGCGCTTCTGTTTCCTGTACAGGAGATGTTCATAGTTCTCTTTCAGGGTGAACTGCCGGTATGCCGGCACGCAGCCGGTGGCCGCGCACGCACCGAGCGACACGAGGTATTTCGCGTTCCTGCGCAGCTTCTTGACCGTCGCGAGATCCTGTTCAGAGGCGACCAGGCCTTCGACGATCACCCAGTCGAAATGCTGGTCTGCATTGACCTCTTTGATGAAGGGGAATGCCTGGAGGTCGACGAGATCGAGCAGGTCCAGTATATCATCCTCGTTGAAGATGATGGAGAGTTGGCAGCCTGCGCAGCCTGTTATCCCATAGATGCCGACCCTGAGCTTCTTGGGCTGTCTTGGCTTTCCAGGATTCTTTGCTCTGCTCATTCCTGCTCATCCTCCTTGATCTGGTCATACCTGAATACCGGACCGTCGATGCATGTGAACTTCCCCTTTATCATGCAATGGCAGCAGACCCCGATGGCGCAGAACATGAGCCGTTCTGCAGAGACGAAGATCTGGTCGTCGTTGAAGCCCTTCTCCTGGAGGATTCCTATGACTGCTCTCATCATGACCGGCGGGCCGCAGATGAACACCACCTTGTTGCGGTTGTCCTGCACCTTCTCCCTGATGGCTTCGGTCACGAACCCGGTCCTGCCGTCGTAGCAGAACTCCCCTGCGGGGTTCTGGTCGACCATGACATGGAGGTGGTACTTCTGCTGCCATTCCTCCAGTTCTCTGGAGAAGATGATGTCCTTGGGGGAACGGTAGCCGATGAACAGGTTGACTTCTCCATACGCTTCCCGGTGGTTCTCGATATAGTCGATGGTGCCTTTCAACGGAGCGATTCCGCATCCTCCCCCGACGATGATGAGGTCATTGCCCCTGAGCTGCTCCATAGGATATCCCTTGCCATAGGGGCCCCGAAGGAAGACGGTGTCCCCTTTCCGTAGTCCTGCAAGCTCTCTCGTCACCCTGCCCACTTCCCTGATGTTGAGCTTGATGAACTTCCTGGAGTCCGAACAGATCGAGATGGGGCTCTCTCCGATGCCGGGAAGGCTCACCTGCACGAACTGGCCAGGGTCATGGTCGACAGCCATATCTATGGTGAGCGTGAAGGTGTCGGGCGTCTCCCGATAGTATTCCCTCACACGGTATGGCCTGGGCTGGAGAGGGTTCTCTTCCTGGCTATGTCCTGTGTTCGTCATCTTTCATCCTGTTGATCATGCTTACCCAGTCGATCCTCGTCGGGCAGCCCTGGATGCACCGACCGCAGCCTGTGCATAGGGGAACCTTGTTCTTTTCCCTGAACCATTCCAGCTGGTGGTAGATCCGGTGCTTGAACCTTGACTCCCTGTCTTTCCTGAAGACATGGCCTCCTGCCACTTTGGTAAAGCCCTGGAGCTGGCAGCTTGACCATTGCCTTTTCCGTTCGCCGCTGCCCGGGTCTGCCACGGTCACCTCGTCATGGATGGAGTGGCAGTAGCAGGTCGGACAGAGTGCTGTGCATGCTCCGCAGGAGAGACAGAGGTTCACGCCTTCTTTCCATCCTGGATGGTCGTAGAACCTTCCTATGTCTGTCTCCTCAAGCGTGTCAGCATTCTTGATCCTGCGTTGCTCTGGGGTGAGTCCCTTCTCGGCGTGGAACCATCTTCCGTATTTCTTGACCAGCGCCTTTCCCTTCGCCGACCCGACCTCTACCACGAAATGATCCTTTCGCTCGTAATAGAGAAGGTCGAAGAAATCAGGCAATCCCAACGATTCGCAGAAGCAGAACGGCGAGGGCGCGGTCCTGCAATGGTATCCTAATAGCAAAGATTTTTTCCGTAGTGCTTTGTAGTAGGGATCCTTTGCCTGCTTGATGAAGACCATGTCCTGATGCTTGATGGCGTTGAGATCGCATTTCCGTAGTCCGAAGAACACCCTGCGAGGCTCTTTCTGCTTGGGCATCTCGAAGCCTTTCTTGGAGAAACGGAACAGGGTCTGCTCTTCAGGGAAGAACCAGTGCTTTGCAGGGAAATAGGACATGCTTTTCAGGTGGATGTCCTCGATGTCCTTGACCCGCTCGAAACGTACGAGGTCTCTCTTCACCGGAGCTATGAGCTCCCTGCCTTTCATGAGTGCTTCTAGAAAACGTTTCCAGTCTGCCTTTGTCTGGCGATAGGTTTCCATCAAGGGCATAGGACCTCTTTTTTTTGCTTCTTGCCTTTCTCTTCTTGACGCTTTCTTGTCGCTTTCTTTCTTCTTGTTGTCCTTCAAGATATTATTTGGCTTTATAAATCTAGTGGATGCTGTGGCTCTGCTCTTCCTTGTCTATGATACGCACGCCCATGATACAAAATACATATATACTGCCGGGAAGTAAGGGCTTGGCATGGAAAAGCTCTCTGAACAGCAGGCACTCGCCCTGCTCCGTCGCCATGCACCCAGCGAAGCCAGCTATGATCTCCTCCTCAGGCATGTGCAGACGGTCAAGGAGGTGGCTGTCAGGATCGCGAGGCAATGTCCCGGAGTCGATGTGGACTTTGTGCGGTCTGCTGCCCTGCTCCATGACATCGGCCGTTTCCGCTATCCTCCTGGAAAAGGTTCTATCAGGCATGGTATCGAAGGCGGAAAGATGCTCCGCAAGGAAGGCCTTCCTGCCCATGCCCGGGTCTGCGAGACCCATATCGGTGTAGGCATCTCCCGGGAAGACATCGAGAAGCAGGGGTTGCCTCTGCCGAAAGAGGACTTCTTGCCCCAGACCAAGGAAGAGGTCATCATCTCCTACGCCGACAACCTTGTCGCCTATGATGTCGAGAAGGATATCGATTATGTCATCGACCGGTTCCGGAAGGAGCTCGGCGAGGAATATGTCAGGAGAGTGAAGGACCAGCACAGGCTCGTCAGAGGTTGGATGGATGTTCGATGATGCGTCCATATGTCCAAAACTTATTTAAAGTGTCTGCCTCCCTGCTGCCTATCCGTATGACCTGGTCCTGTGATCTGGTGCTTATCCGCATAAAAGAGGTGTTATGATGGAACAGAGAGCCCGTTGGTCCTCCCGTATGATCTTTCTTTTCGCTGCCATCGGCAGCGCTGTCGGCCTGGGCAATGTCTGGCGTTTTCCCTATCTCGCCTACAAGTATGGCGGGGGGGCTTTCCTCGTCCCTTACCTCATCGCTCTCTTCATCTTGGGGGTTCCTCTCCTGATCCTCGAGTTCGCCCTCGGCCAGAAGCTCCAGAAAGGTGCTGTCGCCGCCTTCCGGAGCATCCATCATCGGCTCGGCGGCATAGGAACCATGGCCATCTTCTCAGGCTTTGTGGTGGTCGTCTACTATGCAGCGGTCATGGCCTGGGCGTTGGTGTTCTTTTTCAATTCCTTCCAGGCAAAGATGCCCTGGGCAGGAGATGCCAAGGGGTATTTCTTCGATCACATCCTCCACATTTCAGGGAGCGTCGGCGATGTCGGCGGCATCAACTGGACACTGTTCGCGGCTCTGTTGGTCGTCTGGGTCCTCATCTACCTTTCTGTCCGGAAAGGGGTCAAGAGCGTCGGCAAGGTCGTCCTCGTGACCATGCCTCTTCCCATCATCCTCTTGCTGGTCATCTTCATCAGGGGCATCACCCTCGACGGTGCCTTGTCAGGCATCCTGTTCTACATCACGCCTGATTTCTCTGCTCTCATGAGCACTGAGATATGGCTGGCTGCGGCGTCACAGATATTCTTCACTCTTTCTCTTGGCTTTGGTGTCATGATCGCCTACGCGTCCTTCAACCGCAAGGACCAGAACATCACCGGCGATGCGTGGATCACCGCCCTGACCAACTCAGGCATCAGCCTCTTCGCTGGCTTTGTGGTCTTTTCTGTCCTGGGTTACATGGCGACGACCACAGGAGTCAGCGTGGGTGATGTGGTGACATCGGGGCCGGGCCTTGCCTTCGTGGTCTTTCCCCAGGCCTTGGCGTTGATGCCTCTTTCCTGGCTGTTCTCTGCCCTCTTTTTCCTGACCCTGTTGAGCCTGGGCATCGACAGCGCTTTCTCGCTTGTGGAAGCGGTCGATACGGTCATCAAGGACCGGTTCAGGGACATGAGCACCAAGAAGATAGCCTTCGGGGTATGCCTCACTGCCTTCGTCTTCGGGACATTGTTCGTCACCCATGCCGGCCTCTATTTCCTTGACATCGTGGACCATTTTGTCACCAATTTCGGCCTGGTGCTCGTCGGTCTTTTCGAGGCCATTGCCGTCGGCTGGGTCTATGGTGCACGAAGGCTTCGGGAGTACATCAACAGTGTCAGCCGGTGGAAGATGGGAGCATGGTGGGACCATCTGATACGATATGTCATCCCCGCAGTCCTCATCCTCCTGTTGGTGATGCAGTTCATCAAGGAGATGGAGGGTCCCTATGAAGGCTATCCTGGCTGGGCTCTTGCCATCGGGTGGAGCGTCGTCGTCGTTCCCCTGGCCTATGGGCTGTTCGTCGCCTTGAGCAGGAAACGTCTCCAGCCGCAGTGAGCGCAGGATGCTCTTCCCTGTTTTTCTCTTCACCAAAAACCTTAAATAACTGGCTTTGCAGGATTCAACCTATGGCAGAAGAGTCCGCACCAGATATCATCCAGGGTCAGGCCTGTCCCATGTGCAAGAAGAAGACCCTTACTCTGATGGAGGATGAGCGGGAGATCCCCTACTTCGGCAGGGTCTACATCTTTTCCATGAACTGTTCCAGCTGCCATTATCATCAGGCCGATGTGGAGGCTGCGGAGAAGAAAGAACCGATGAAGGCCGAACTTGAGATCTCTACTGAAGAAGACATGAACATCCGTATCATCAAATCGTCTCATGCGACAGTAAGATTGCCTCATGTCGGTTCCATAACCCCCGGAGTCGCTTCCAATGGCTTCGTCTCCAACGTGGAAGGCATACTGAACAGGATGAAGCATCAGATCGAAGCGGCAGTGGAGCAGGAAGATGACGCTGCTGTCAAGAAGAAAGCGAAGAACCTGCTCAAGAAACTCCAGAAGGTCATGTGGGGCCATGAGAAGCTCAAGCTCATCATCGAGGATCCCACCGGCAATTCTGCCATCATCTCAGACAAGACAAAGGTCTCCCGGCTCAAGAAGTGATGCCACGACCAGGCCGTCTGCTGTTATTGTGTAGTAGTAAAAAACCTAAGATTTATAAAGGGGTAGTGGTTCTTCAGGGTCATGGACAGCCCCCCTCTCTTCACGCTCACCGTCGTCGCGTTCCTGCTATTCTTGACGGTCCTTCTCGCTCCTTCTGCATGGGAAGGGCTCCACAGGGCAGATGCGTTCACTGAACTGGGCTTTGTCAAAGGAAAGATCCTGCCTCAGACCGTGACAGACGGCCAGGCATATCCCTTCTCCTTCACCATCACCAACCATGAAGGGAAGCCCATGGACTATGCCTATCGTGTCCTTGCCGACGGTTCGGTGGTGGACGAAGAAACCATATCGATTCCTGCATCAAAGGAACAGGCCATCACGTTGGAGCTCAAGGTCAGCGGGAAAGCATCCGGCGATCCTTTGCACATGGAGGTCGTTCTTCCTGACCTCGGCCAACAGATACAGCAATGGGTGACGGTCAGATGATCCTCGAACTGCTCCTGGCATCCCTGGGCATCCTCCTCGTCCTCTTCGTTCCCGGCTATCTCCTGGCCCTGCTCCTCTTCCCGGACCATGATGCGATGTCCAAGGCCATCCTGGGCATAGGGCTGAGCCTGGTCATCACCATAACTGCCTCTTTCCTGTTGAGCTACATCGGTATCCTGGCATCGGTAAGAGGCATCACTTCTTTATCGCTTGTCCTCACGCTGCTGCTGGTCTCGGTCATCCTGCTGGAGATCATCTATGTCATGAGCAGAGGCGGGCGTCATCGACCCGGAAGCCGACAGGGATGGTGATGTCTGTTGCGTCTTTCCCGTCTCCTCAGGATATCCTCTGCTGTCCTTCTTCTCGTGCTTGTGGGATATTCCCTTCTCTGGTATCTTGACAACGATGCGGAAGGGCCGCTCCAATACGGAGAACGTCTCTTCTCCTATGCGCAGTATGAGGTCACCAGCATCCCTCTGTTCAACAGGGCATCATCGTCCACGATAGCTGCCGACTTCTCGACCAGTACAGGCACCAGCATCCTTGCCCATGGCATCAACGAGGCGACGGCCATCGGTATCGACAGGGTTCCTGTGGTGGACGTCTACCGGAACGGTTTCCATTTCGACACGGTCCGCTACTGGCTCTTCCGGCCATGGTGGAAGGTGAAGTACGGCAAGCCGACAACCCTCCCGTCGGATTTCAAGGATGATCCCGACCTGAAGACCATCGACAGGATGCTCGCAGAGGCCAAGGCGACCGGGGCAGAGATGACCTTCGTGATAGCCCATGCTCCTGACACCCTGCTGCCGGAAGGTGCAGGTCCGCTCTCCCCTGAGAAGAACAAGCTGGGCATCCACACCGGCAAATACCCTGAGTTCAGACGCTATGTCCTCCAGCTGGTGGACTACATCCTCTACCGATCCCCTGAAGCCATAGGCAACAACAAGGTGGTCATCGAGATATGGAACGAACCAGATGTGGATACGTTCGCAAATCTGGGCATGTCCTACGCCGATGTCATCAACGACATCGGTCTCGCCCTGGTGGATCGTTATCCTGGCATCACCATCTCTGCAAACGTGTTCCCCTACTATGACGGCCATCGACGGAATCCTGATACTGAACGGTTCTACCGTTCCCTGGACGACCGGCTGGTCCCCCATCTGCGGGCGTCCTACCATCTCTATGCGAGCTATCAGACCGCCGACAACATGGACGCGTTCTTCCAGAACAGCAGACGGCTCTTCTACGACGGGCCTCTGGCCCTTCGGGCATTCCTCGATACCCTGGGCGAGCCCAGGGCGTCCATCCCGCTCTACATCGGTGAACACAATCTCCATACCGGCAAGAAGTATGCCCGGGAGATGGCGGGAAAGGAAGGTGCTGCCATCCTCGCCCTGGATGTCGTCAACATGGTGCGGAGCAGAGCGATCTCAGGGCATCAGTTCTACAAGTTCACCTCGGTCGAAGACGACGGTTTCGGCGTGGTGGACATCAGGGGAAAGAAATTCGATGATTTTCCTGTCTTCGCGGGTCTGATGAGAGCTGTTCCACGCGGAGCAGCGCTCTTTCCGCTCACTGAAACCCCGGCCATCAAAGGGATTGCCACGTCGACATCCGAAGGCAGGTTCCTCATCCTTGTCAACAAAGAAGGGAAATATCAGCACCATGTCTCTGTGCTCGTGAAAGGTGTCTCCTTTTCCGGATTCGACAATCTCATCAGCGGCGGATCAGAGGGCAGCGTGCTCAATTTTAAGCCCTATGAAGTGAAGATCCTCAGGCTGCTGTGAGTGCGGACTCTGAGCGAACTCCGAATGGACCCTAAATGAACTCTGTGTGTATGAAGAACTCTGTGCGTATGAAGAACTCTGCCGATCCCCTATCTCTCTCTGAGCTCCTTCCTTCTCTTTGGGGCGGCTTTCTGCTTCCTGAAGAAGACGACGGTCTCGTGTATCCCTTCCTCGATGTCTGTCTCCGGGTGCCAGTTGAGCTGGGTCCTTGCCACATGGTTGTCCATGCGGCTCCGCTGCACATCACCCGGATGCGCCGGAGCGTGCTTCTTCCTGATGGGCTCCTTGAGCGCATGTCTGATGATCTCGACGATCTGGTTGAGGGGTATCTCGACGTCTGTGGAGATGTTCATGATGCGTCGTTTCGGCCGCTTCCTGAGGCAGAGCGAGATGGCCTTTGCCACATCCTTGACATAGATGAAGTCCCTGGTCTGGCGTCCGTCGCCGTTGACGGTGATGGGTCTCTTGTCGATGATCTGCCTGAGGAACTTGGCGATGACCCCTGCCTCTCCCATCCCTCCCTGTCTCGGGCCGTAGACGTTGGAGAAGCGCAGGATGACATATTCCATGCCTGAGATCCTGTGGGCGACATCGAGATAGTGTTCCACTACCTGTTTGGAGATGCCGTAATTGTTGATCGGACGTATGGGATGTCTTTCGTCCATGGGCAGGTATTCCGGATTGCCGTAGACCGCTGCAGATGAGGCATAGATGAACCTCTTCACCTTGTACCTGATGCAGAGGTCGATGATGTTGAGGCTTCCCAGGATGTTGGTCCTGGCGTCCAGAAGCGGTTTTTGCAGGGATGCTCTGGCATCGATATGGGCGGCGAGATGGATGACTGCATCGAAATGGTTGTTCCTGAAGAGCGCTTCGATGGAGGATGAGGTTATGTCGAAGCGGAAGAAGATGGCCCTGTCATTGACGTTCCTGATGCTGCCGTTGCAGAGGTTGTCGATGACGACGACTTTGTGCTTCTTCTTCAGGAGAAGGTCGACGACATGGCTTCCTATGAATCCTGCTCCGCCGGTGACGAGAATGTTCATTTGGTGTTCCTCCTGTTCCTCTCTGTGGAAAAAACACAAAGTATTTAAATAGTTATCGGTTTATAGTGGTAACACCTAAATAACATTATGTAGTAGTAAAAATCAATGTCCTAGAGCATCCTATGATGCGGCAATCCGAGGAACTACCATGAGAATAGCTTTTCTTGCGCCTGAATTCTACCATGCCTGGGGCGGTGTAGGCTCCTATTCGCTTGCGCTGATAAGGGGCCTGATGGCGCTTCCCGGGCTGGAGATCCATGTCATCACCCCCGACGTCCAGGACGAACAGCGAAAGGCTTCTGTGGACCAGATGTTCAACAAGCAGGTACATATCCACACGATCTCTCTGGCGAAGGATACCTTCGTCTATAACCTGAAGTTCCAGACAGCCCTCTGGTCAGGTTTTCGCAGGCTCCACAGAACGTTTGGGTTCGATCTCGTCCACGCAGCCAACCTGGTCCACATGCCTGACATCTTTCTCAAATTCAAGAAAGCAGACATCCCCTCCATCGTGACTGTCCACACCACCATCCGTGGTCAGGTGAGCGGAAGTCTTCTCAGCAGGACACCCTTCTTCCGTATGGCTCCAAGCGAGCGGCTCTCCCTCCTGGCCTATCCCTACATCCGGCTGATGGAACGGCACTACATGAAAAAGACCGATGCGGCCATAGCAGTCTCTTCACGTTACCAGACCATCCTTCGGAAAGACTATGGTTTCAGAGGGCCTGTCAAGGTCATCCATAACAGCATAGACCTCGCGGCCTATCGGAAGAGACGCTGGACGCAGGGGCGTTGTGAACGTCTCTTCCCCGCGCTCCATGACCGGAAGAAGACGACCGTCCTTTTCGCAGGACGGCTCATCGCCCTGAAGGGCATCGACATACTGATGCGGGCCATCGCAGAGCTCGAGGCGACAGGGACCCATTACACCTATCTCCTCGCAGGACGCGGCGACAGCAGATTCCTCTCGGAACTGCGTCACCGACATGGCGCAGACCACGCAGACATCCGCTACCTCGGCCACGTGGACAATTCGTTGCTGCCTGCGCTCTATGCGTCGGCAGACCTCTTCGTGCTCCCCTCTTTCACCGAGAACCTGCCCATCACCCTGATGGAAGCGCAGGCTTCCGGCTGCGTCCCCATCGCTTCTGATGTCGGAAGCGTCGACGAGATCATCGACGACGGCAGTGACGGCATCCTTGTGCAGCCAGGTCATCATCTTCAGCTGGCGGCAGCCATCCGTCTTCTTGGAGAGGACAGCTCCCTCCGGGAACGGCTTGCGCGTGAAGGACGCAGGAACGCGCGACGCTTCGATGTGAAGGACATGGCCAGGAAGACCCATGCCTTCTATGAGAAGATACTGGCGGCGCATCCTTCCCGCAGTAAAAAAAAGGCCGGCTCCCGGAACAAGGCTGACAGGAGGCGACGTCCATGAGACCATTGAAGATACTCATCGTGACCTCATTCTATCCTCCGTTCCATGTGGGAGGCGCATGCACCCATGCCTATTATCTGGCCAACGGTCTTGCGCGGGCAGGTCATGAGGTCCATGTGCTCTACAGCAAGGACGCCTATTACCTGAAACGGAGCGGCACGCCGGACAGGAAGGACTATCCCAACCACCGAAATGTTCTGCTCCATGAGATCTCCACCCCTCTTGGCCGTCTCGGTCCGCTCGTGACCTATGTCTCCGGCAGCATCGTCTTCCCCCGTGAGGTCAGAGAGGTCATGGATCAGGACTATGATCTCATCCATTACCATAACATCTCGCTCCTCGGTCCCAGGATCTTTTCCCTCGGCAGCGCTCCCAAGATCTATACGGCCCATGACCATTGGCTGGTCTGTCCTCTGAACGGCTTCTACCGCGACCATGATATCTGCCGGAAGACACCGTCTCCCCTGACCTGTGCAAGGTGCCTGATGCACCACGGGCGTCCTCCTCAGCTCTGGCGTTTCGGCGATGCTCTGCAGGATGGTCTGGAGCAGATACGGCTCATCCTCACGCCCTCCGACTATATCAAAGGGTTCCTCAGACGTCAGGGCATTCAAACACCTATACGCCGGCTGTCCAATTTCGTTCCTGAACCGAACACCGGTCCTGTTGATGTCCTGGCTCTTGACCCTGTGCAGAAGGATCCTTATTTCTTCTTCGCAGGCATGATGGAAGAGACCAAGGGCATCAAGGTCCTGCTGGAGGCATTCAGAGGGCTTCCTGGCAGGCATCTCATCCTCGCAGGAACAGGTTCGCTCGATCCCTGGGTGAAGAGGTTCATCGAAGGCAACGATCTTGCGCATCGGATACACCATCTGGGGTTCATCCCGGGAAACCGCATAGGATCTTATTTCCATCATGCAGAGGCGTTCATCCTGCCTTCCTCCAGTCCGGAGAACGCTCCTCTGACCATCCTCGAGGCCATGGCCCAGGGCACGCCTTCCATCGGCACCGATGTCGGCGGCATCCCTGAGATGATCGGCCGTATCGATGAAAGGCTCATCGTTCCCCGAGATGATCCCCTCGCCCTGAGGAAGGTCATCGCTTCTTTCGACAGAAAAAGATATGATCCAGGGCGTATCAGGAAGATCTTTCAGGAGCATTACACCCTGGATGTTTTCATCGGGGAATATGAACGTATCATCGCATCCATACTCAAATAAGCAAAGATGCTCGGATAAGCAAAGCACACTCAAATAAGATAAGCAAAGCGGATAAGCGACGCAGCAACCCGTTCATGCTATTCATGCCGTTCATGCTGCGTTCTTCATGATGCCTTCTCCCAGCCCTGCCAGCTTGGCTCGGAAGATGTCCATATCGTCGTCCCTGCTGATGCCGACCCTCCTGAGTCTCCAGGGGTCAGACCTACGGGTATTTGTGCCATAGCACGTGGACACTGCCCCGAGAAAACCTTCTCTTTTCAGGACCGTCGCGATGGCCTGGTCCATATCCCTTGCTGTCCCGTTGGGATAGGCGAACAGGGCAGTCCTTGTCCCGGTCTCCTTCTCTATCTCCTGTCGGGACAGGACGATCTCTTTCCTCGCTTCTTCCGATGGGATGTGCGTAAGCATCGGATGGGTCACCGTGTGGGCTCCGAAATCGATATGATGTTCCTGCATCTCCCTGATCTCGTTCCAGTCCATGAACAGCCGGGTCTTAGGAAACGTGGTCTTGCATTCCCGTTCCAGCGTCCTGAGCATCTTTTCCCGCTCTTCAGGGCCCATCTGCTTGAGTCTCCGGAGCATGACCGGGATGAGGTGTTTCGGGTCCTTCGGGCCGCCTTTTTTCTTTTCCCTGTTCTCCTCCACCATGAGTGAGACAGACGTTGCCCTGTCGATGGTCTCTCTGTCTGTGTGCTTCATGATGTATGCGAGCCTGTCCCACCAGGGGATCTCCTTGGCCCCGATGAATCCGGTCGTCAGGAAGATGGTTGCAGGGATCCTGTGTCTCCGAAGGATGGGGAAAGCGACACGGTAATTGTCATGATAGCCGTCGTCGAAAGTGATCGCCACCCGGGGGTGATGGAGCCGTTCACCGATGCTCCGGCTGGTCTGCTGTCCTCTTCGCATCTCTTTGAGGGCTTCCTTCAGTGAGATGACCCTGCACTGTTCTGAGAGAAACCTCATCTGCTGGTCGAACTGTCCCTTTGTCGCAGAGACCACCTCGTCGCAGAAACCGTCGTCTTTGCCTTCTTCTGCTATCCGGTGGTACATGAGGATGGTCACCGGATCGCGCATCGATCGTTTGAGTAGGATGGTGGTCTGGAGAAGGCCGATCCTGGATGCGGTCTTGACAACGAAGTGTTTCGCCTTTCCTGCAGTCATGGAGATGATCGGTGGCATCCTTTCACCGCCTCCTAGCTCCTTTCGATCGCATAGATGGTCATCTGGCCGTTGTCGTAGAGCCGGTCGAAGAAGGGTGAGCGGTCATAGCGTCCCAGGGTATTGTTCTCAAGCTTTCCCTTGAAGAGCTCGCTCGGATATCTGAGATATTCGTCGTTGATGACGATGTAGTCCAGGCGGGAACGGGTGAAGACATGCTCATAGGTGCCGAAGGTGTGGGTCCGGAAGACCATGTCCCGCAGGTCCTGGTCATCTCCTGTATAGAGCGGGACAAGCCAGGCAGGATAGTTGTTGACGTCGAAGCGATACATGCCGGAGAAGATCTCAAAGACTTCGGTGTCTCCGAGGATCTTCGCTCTGCGGCCGTCAAAACCCCGCAGCCATCTGCCCGCCGAGACCAGTTCCCCTGTCCTCGCCCGTGGGTCGTCGCCCAGGACCAGGCCGTCATCGCCTATGCGGTTGACCACCCGCGGCGTATAGATGCCCATGAACAGGGAACCGGTGAACAGCAGGACCAGGATGATCGAGACCAGCGGCAGGTAGAGCTTTCCTGAGAAGAGCTTCCTGATGTTGCCCCGGAGGAACATGGCCATGAGCATGGCTATGGGGATGCCGTAGAACCAGAGCAGGATGTTGCCTGCGACCGTCAATCCGGTGACGATGAAGAGCGAGGAGATAAGGTACATGATGAATCCGAAGACCGCGAAGTAGATGAAGAGGACTGCGGTGGGATCGAGCTTCTTTCCTCTGCGTCGCTTCATGAGACTGAGCGTGAGCATGGTGAGAAAGCCGATGCCGCCCAGGAGGACAAAGATGACCTGGGCCGCATAGACCATTATGATCTCCCAAAGATAGTAGGAATGAGGCAGTGCTGCAGAGACGCCGGCAGAAGAGCCGAGTCCGAACCCTGATGCGACGATGCCCATGAGCTTGTCGATGTAGGAGATGTCGGTCATGATGAGGACCTTGCTCACATAGACCTCCCAGACGAACAGGATTCCGGTGAAGAAGATGAGGAAGAAGAGCGGCGTCGGCAGGCGTCTTTCCATCCTGCGCCGGAGGAGGGTGTTCACGAAGAGCGAATAGAGCCAGTAGCCCAGGAGGAAGCTGAGGAAGAAGTAGGAGCTGGTGTGGTCAGAGATGACGAGCAGGGTACCGAAGACGCCGAAGAGGATGTGCCATCTTGCCCTGGTCGGTTCTTTGGTGTAGTTGATGAGCGCATAGAGCGCGAGGAGAGCGAAGAATGCGCCCATGGTCCGTCGTGAGACGCCGACAAAGGCCAGTCCTGCAGACCCGATGAAGATGAGCGTGGCAAGGAAGGTGACCTCCTCCCTTTCCCTGCCGAGCAGGGCGTCGATGACCAGATAGGCGAATCCGACCAGGAGCAGCCGGAAGAGAGCGAAGAGGACGTATTTCGAGAGCAGGAAGATGTCGATGCCTGTGGTCAGGGAGAGACCTGCCATGACCATATGCACGCCTGGATTATGGCCGTAGTAGTCCTCGGCGAATCCGGTCCCCAATGTGGGATCCCAGATGCCTCCTTTGGCGAGCAGGTCTGCATATTGCGTCTCGAAATAGCCGTCACGTCCCAGCTGCCAGGGCTGGGGAAGCGCGGCGGTGTGGATAAGTGAGATGGTCAGTGCCAGCACGATGAGCGCACCTATCTTGACAGGTTTCGGCTGCCTGTGTATCAGAATGAAGGTGCTGATGACCAGTATCCAGACCGATGCCCAGAAGAGCCCTCTCGGCAGTCCTGCCTCTCTTCCGAGGACAGACATCAATGTGATGACCGCCAGAAGGATCTGGCCTGCAAGAGGGAGCACATTTCGGAGTTTCATGTAACTACTGACAAATAACAACTAATTTATAAGTGTTTCCTTGCTCATTTAAAAAGGATTTAAGAAGTATCGGTCCTGTTTCCGGGGTTCATGCTTCCTGGAGCTCCTTGTCTGTCAGGACAGAAGATTTTCCTGCATACGTGTTGGGTTTCCAGGTGAGGTTCTTGAACCATTCTGCGAGGATGATGACCCCGTCCTTGATGGGCCGAAGATTGGTGTTCCCCTCCCGGTCATTATAGGAGATGGGCACAGAGAAGACATTGAAGTTCAGCCTGGCCATCTTGACGATCATCTCCATCTCGATGGAAAAGCTCCTCGAGGCCAGATGGGGGGTGAGCTCGTCGAGCACATCCTTTTTCCAGGCGAAGAATCCTGAGCAGACATCGGTGGTGTTGGTCCTGTAGCCGATCCTCGCAAGGAAGGTAAAGAGCCAGTTCCCTATCCGGTTGAACCCTTTCATGGATTTCCTGTCCATCTTGCCGTTGAGCCTGGTCCCGATGATGACATCGGCGAAATTGCTGTCGATGGGTTCCAGGAGCCGCGGAAGCTCTTTGGGGTCGTAGGTGTCGTCCCCGTCGATCATGGCGATGTAGTCAGCATCATGAGGGAGGTTCCGGAAGGCGGTGATCATGGCAGCTCCCTTGCCCTGCTGCTTCTCGCTGATGACCCGGACGCCCAGGGACCTTGCGATCTCAGCGGTCCTGTCTGTAGAATTGTTGTCGATGACCAGGATATCCGTCTCATAACCAAGCTCGAGGAGGCGTTCCTGCGGCACCTTGTTGATGACGTTCGCGATGCCTTGCTCTTCATTGTAGCAGGGGATGAGCAGCGTGACTTTTTTTATGGTGAACACCTCGGTTGCGGGGGATCGGACCCGATGCTGTCGCCTGTCTTTCTTTTCCAGAGATTGGCGCTCTAATTTACTCTTCAACAGTCATTAATCAGTTATACTACGGGTAAATGATAAATATATTTAAGGCTTTGGGTATCCCGCTCTGACCGACAGAAAGGTTTATAAGTCTGTTATTATTCCGTAGTGATAAAAACAGTGATAAAAATAACGGCTCGGTGATTTCCCTGAGCGAGAATATGCCGCGGTTGACCTTCCATGCTCCAAAAACCACTCCATGACCGGCTCATGCTCCTTGTCCAGGACAAGCTCTATACCAAATCCATCTGGCAGATAGCCGACTCCATCATGCTTACCGGCATGGGGTTCTTCTTCTGGATGGTCATCACCCACCTCTACACCGTGACCCAGGTCGGCATAGCCTCGACCATGATCGCTTCCATAGAGCTCCTCGTCATGCTTTCCCTGCTGGGGTTCGACATCGCACTGCTCCATTATCTTCCCCGGTCAAAGGATCAGTCAAGGCTGCTCAATACCGCATTCTCTCTGACTATCCTCGTCGCCTGCGCATCGGGGCTGGTGTTCCTCCTGCTGAGGCAGTGGTTCATTCCCTCTCCTGCTATCCTGTCAACATCAACAGGATGGTTAACATTCTTGGTCTTTCTGCTCTTCAACCTCTTTTCCAACCTCTTTGCTGCTATCTTCATCGCGAGAGACAGGATGCGGTCCCTTTTTGCAAAGGACATGACGTTCAGTCTGGCAAAGCTGGCCCTTCCCTTCCTTTTTGTCGGCCTTGGCGCATTCGGCATCCTTTCCTCATGGATGGTCGCGGCAGGCATCGCCTCTGCCCTTTCCCTTTTCATCCTGAAGATACATATCCGGCCTGCCATCCACCGGGACATCATAACGAGGGTGTTCCGTTTCGGTCTCGCAAACTATGTCGCCAATTTCCTTGCCAGGGGCCCGAAGTGGATCCTTCCCCTGCTCATCGCATCGATCATCGACCCTGCACATACGGCCTATTTCTATGTGGCCTGGACCCTCGCGGGAGTGCTCTTCATGATACCTGTCTCTGTCTCCAAGACCCTGCTCTCTGCAGGGAAGCTTCATACCTTTGAGCTGGAACGTCAGGTCCAGAAGGCGCTCCTCTTCACCTTTCTCCTGCTCATCCCTGCCGTCATTCTGATGCTCATCTTCGCAGATACGTTCCTTCTGCTCTTCGGTAAGGCCTATAGTGTCGAGGCCACCCGGCTCCTCCAGCTGGTCTCCTTGGCAAGCATCCCCTTCGCCATCAACACCATAGCAATAGCTGTCCATAACATCCAGAAGCGTATCTGGACAGTCCTCCTCATCAATGGCGCCATCGCCATCGGTTTTGTAGGCTTCAGCACGATATTTCTTTCTTCCTCTTTCCTTGCTCTCGGCTATTCCTTTATCCTGGTCCATGGCATCGTCGCGATCTTCTCGATACTCGGCTGGAGACGAGAGACCGGGGGTGCGTTGGCCAACGCAAGGAATGCCCTGAAGCAGGGTCTGCTCTCTTTGAGGGGTGGCTCTGCATGAAGCTTCGGGTCGATGAGCTTCGGATGGGCAAGATCATCTGGGACATCCTGTTCATGGATGACTATCTGACCAAGGACGGGAAAGAGGACAGGCGCATAAAGAATTCGCCGCACTTCAAGCTCCTCCGCTCCTACGAGCGCAATCCCCACCTGGACCTCCGGAGGACAGACTATTACCGCTTCGCCCGGGAACGCCAGCACTATTTCGGTACCTGGTTCGGCAGGAAGGAAAAAGAGGGCATACTCCAGCAGATGAGGGGTTTCCTTGCGCTCTATGAGCGTATCAGACGGGAAGGCTTCGACTACGGGAAAGGACGTATCGTGGTCTATAGGGCGACGGCCCATGCCCGACGACGTGATTCCCTCGGCCGTCCGCATCCTCCGACGCCGACCTATACGCCGACAGGCTATGAGATCTATGAGGGCCATCATCGGGCCGCCATCCTGGCCAAGCTCGGCTATCATAGTATTGAGGTGGACCTGCTCTCTCCCTGGATTCTTGTGAAGAACTGGTTCAAGAAGCATCTTACTCGCAGGTTCAGCTCGTTGAGCAGATGAGCCTGCTGTCCCTCCTGAAGCGTCAACAATCCTTATAAATGGAATTGTTTTCCCACCTTCCGGGGTGATGAGATGACGTTCATGTTCCGATTGACGACCACCATGATGATATTCTTCCTGCTGGCTGCTGCCGTCTACGGCGCCACTTCGCTGGTCTCCTTGAAGACGCCGCTTGCTCCTGCCGAGCTGAAGGCAGAGCTGGCAACCGATCCTGCGCTTTATTACAGCCTGGGAACTTTCCTCGCCCATCGAGGTCTCTTCGGGCAGGCACAGGCAGCCCTTGAACATTCCCTGCTGCTGAAGGAGGACCCCAAAACATTCTACAATCTTGGCTATGCCCATTATGCCCAGGGGGATGCTCTTCTGGCCGAAGAGGCCTTCCGGCATGCGGTCTTCCTGAAGCAGGACTATGCAAAGGCCTGGAACGGTCTTGGCATCCTTGCTCTCGAAAAGAAAGATTTCCAGGGTGCTGCCGACTATCTGGAGAAGACCGTCGTCTACCGGCCGGATGATCCCTCTGCATGGTTCGACCTGGGCCTCGCCTACACCGGCATGTTCCGGGCGACCGACGACGCTTCCTACGGTGAACAGGCGATGGCGAGCTTCTCCCACGCGCTCATGCTTAAGCCGGATTTCAGGGAGGCTGCTGCCAACATTGCGGTGTTGGAGCGCTTTGTCTGATGTTGTCTGCTATTGTTTGCTGTTGTCCGATGATGGGTAAAAACAGTTAAGATAAGAAACAGTTAAGAAGTCGGCGAGCATCAGTGTCTCATGCGATACTGGCGTGGGACGACCCTGGAACGATTTCAGGAGCATTATGATCCTTCTTCTGGTCTGTATTCTCTAGATGGCTGTGATGATTCGGGACGGGTGTATCTCTTCAAGGAATATCCGCGCATCTCTCTTGATGCATTGTTAGGGTTATGGAACAAGGAAGGCGCGGCATTCTATGCGCTTCTTGAATCCCGATCTGCGAACGAGACGCCGCTTGTCTTCAGCGGCGAACTGACGAAAGAGCAACAGGAGCGTCTTCGACAGGGGCTTTTCGGCTGGTATCTCCATGACCCCGCTGAAGTCACCGTCGATTCTGCCTATGATGTCGCTGACGGGATATATGCCAAACTGGTGATGCTTGGGATTATCTTCCCCCTTACCTTGTTGTTTTATCCTCGCTATATCCTGCCTGACCGCTATTTCTCAGAGCGTTCTTTAGAAGCGATAATGGAAAAAAGCAAGTAAAAACAGGCGTTTCCAGGTTCGTCCAGCAAAAACTTTTTATGCTGGCTTCTCAGATACGCTTCCATGGTCAATGAGGATCGCCTGAGAAAGCTCTCCAAGAGAACACAGGACATCTTCTTTCGGCTCGCAGAACAGAAGCAGATGTTGATCTCTCAGATTGATACGCTCTTCTCTGGTCTGGATAAGAAGTTGCGTCGTTCGGCCCTGAACGCAGACCTTATCGGTGCTGTGCAGAAGATACAGGACATCCCTCTTCTTGATCAAAAGGATACCTTCGGAGACAATCTTGTTTCCTTTCTGAAGGTTCCTGTTCATCTGAGACTTCCCTTTGTCTCGTATAAACTCGATGAACAAGAAATCGAGACCCTCTGGATCCTCCGATCAAAAGATGCATCAGTGTTTCCAAACCACCCCCTGTCAAGATTGCTGAAAGTTCTTGATGAGGAATCTCAGTTCGTCGAGAAGACTGCCACGTTTCTGGAAAGGCGTATTGCCCTGAAGAGCAGGTATGCTCTTCTTGCCCGGGAGGTTGCTCCTCTGTTGAGAGCGATGCATCTTGATGTCTCATCACAGATGCTCGCTTTGGAGAACGGGAACAGGCCTTCTTTCTCGGAGTCGCTTCATCGAGAACTCAAGACCGAGGGAGATGTCACTCGTCTTATCGAGAAACATGATGCAGGCTTGGTCGCCTCTGTCTCAGCTAAGTTATCAAGAAAAGGTTTCTTGACGAAGATCGGTAAAGCGATGGTCGGATTATATGTCCTGTCTATGTTAGGCGACACCGCACAGAAGACCATCGAAGAGCTTGGTCAGCACAGGATAGCTATGAAGGGCGTATGCTATGATATCGGTACCCAGTACACTCCTTCTTTCATCTCGCGTGAACAGCTCTCCCGGTTCACCATCCGACGGGAGCTGAAGGTGATACGACAGGACCTCGGCTGTAACGCCATCCGGATATACGGTGGCAGGGTTGATCTGCTCTTCTATGCAGCTGAAGTGGCCATCTCCCTCGGGATGGTGCCCTGGGTCTCTCCACGGTTCATCAATAGGACGTTTGAAGAGACCCTTCCCCGATTGGTGAGGCTTTCTGAGCGGCTGGAGAAGCTGAGAAGACGGCATGATCTTGTCCTGGTCGTCGGAAATGAGTGGACATTGGATATGAAAGGCATCCTTTCTGGCAATACCTATCAGGAGAGGGGTTCCATCCTCTGGCAGCAGAGTGTCCTCAACATGTTCAGCCTTGCGACCTCGACGCTTTCTGAATACCTCCATCAGACGGTCATGGTTCTCCGTAAGCGGTTCGGGGGAAGAATAACCTATGCCTGTGCCAACTGGGAAGATGTCGACTGGAATCTGTTCGATATCATCGGTGTCAACCTCTATAGGGACCTCTCTAACGGGTGGCATTATGAATCGCTCGTCCGAAATCTTGCGAGAAACAAGAAGCCTATCGCTGTCCTGGAATTCGGATGCGGCACCTTCAAGGGCGCTGAGGATAAAGGAGGTGCTTCGCCCCAGATCGTTGACTGGAACACGCACACGGTCCCTGAAGAATATGTCCGAAGCGAAGAGACACAGGCACACTATCTCGGCACCCTCCTGAAACTTTTTTCTGCCTACAAGCTCTATGCTACCTTCCCGTTCACCTTTGTCGAAGATCATTATCCCCGAGATGAGCATGACCCCCTCCAGGATCTTGACAAGGCCAGTTTCAATCTGATTGCGGTCTATCCTTCTGATTCTGAAAAGGCCTATGCTCGGGGTCATATCGTTCCCAAACGTTCGTTCAGGACCGTGGCTGATTTCTATCGGAAGAATTAATATTGATGTGTTGATTATTGATGGGACGAAGTAGGTCATGTATTTGGCATGTTCTTGTGGGGTCTCATAATGGCCATGAAAAACGATATATTTATATATCACTTGTCATAATATTATAACATATGTTACAGAAAGATAACAGGATGAAGGTGTTGGAGTTATTCTTCATAGATCCTATGCCTGAGAGCGGGGGGTATCAGCTGAGAGAGATGAGCAGAATGATTCCGCTTGCGCCTGTTTCTCTGAAGAACTACCTCTCAGAACTCGAAAAAGAAGATCTGATAAAAAAAACACTGCATAGGGTGCAGCAGTACCCGCTCTACTCTGCCAACAGGGACAGTTCGTATTTCAAGACCCTAAAAAAACTCCATTCGATACGCGCCATTGAAGAATCAGGGTTGTTGGATGTTATTGATTCCTCATGTATGCCCAATACCATCGTGTTATTTGGTTCTGTGGCACGGGGCGAAGATATCAAAGAAAGTGACATCGACCTCTTTGTCGAGGCGGATCAAGAGCACCTCGTTCTTAAACGATTCGAAAAGATCCTTCAGAGGAGGATTAACCTGCTCTTCAGCACCTCCTTCAGGGGATTAAGCAATGAACTAAAGAACAATATTATCAACGGAATCGTCCTGAAAGGGTATCTGAAAGGTTACTAACATGGGAAACATTGTTTCAGTCACGCCGGATAAAGAAAAAGCAAAGTCAATCCTGAAGATGGTTGAGAAGACCTTGCAGATGATAAGGACCATCGACGCTGCAGCGTTCACTTCAAATGTGGTGAAAGAATATTATGAGGTGATACGTGAGCTTCTCAGTATCCTTCTGCTCTTGGATGGCAAGAGAACGATGGGTGATCAGGCACATAAATTACTCATTGAGCACGCTTCTTTGAACTTTGGCTTTCTGGACCAGGAATCTGTCATGTTGATCGATGGTCTGAGGATAATACGGAACAAAGTGGCGTATGATGGATTCTTCGTAAAAGCAGAGTATCTTCAACGGAACAAAAAAGCGATTGAAGAGCTGATAGCATTGTTGCACAAAGAAGCCGAAGATAGGCTGGGTTGACATCCAGAGGTTCTCCTTTTCTCCTTCCATCATCTCCAAAAATAAAGAAATCAGAAATTCCGTCGCTCGGAGCTACGTTAAAACCAAAGGTTTGCGTGCCAGAAATGCACAAGCATTTCTGTGCATCCCCGACCTAAACGCTCAGAAACAATGTTTCTGGCGTCCAAAAAATCAAGGATTTTTTTTAAGAGGTCGGGGTATGACGCTCCTCACATCAATAGACGGAATTTCTGGTGTTACGTTGGGTTTGCGCGCTGAAGCGCGGGGTATCAAACCCAACATAACAATCAAGAAACAAGAACGAGGGCTTCACAGCCCTGCTTCCTGTTTCAGGATTGCTGCCTTGTCGGTCCTCTCCCAGGTGAACTCTGCCTCTTCCCTGCCGAAGTGCCCGTAGGCTGCCGTCTTCTGGTAGATGGGCCGCTTGAGGTCCAATGACTTGATGATGCCTCCCGGCGTCAGGCTGAAATGCTTCCTGACCAGCTCGGCGATCTTCCCTTCCGGTATCCTGTTGGTGCCGAAGGTCTCCACATAGATTGAGGTCGGTTCTGCGATCCCGATGGCATAGCTCAACTGCACTTCGCACTGGTCAGCCAATCCCGCGGCCACGATGTTCTTGGCGACATATCTTGCAGCATAGGCGGCAGACCGATCCACCTTGGAGGGGTCCTTGCCTGAGAATGCTCCTCCCCCGTGTCTGCCAACGCCGCCGTAGGTGTCGACGATGATCTTCCTTCCGGTAAGGCCGGAATCGCCTTCAGGCCCGCCGATGGTGAACTTTCCCGTCGGGTTCACAAACACTTTGGTCTTTTCGTCCATCAGCTTTCCCAGGACCGGGATGATGACCTTCTCCTTCACGTCCTTCTCGATCTGGTCGTGGGTGACCTTTTCCTCATGCTGGGTGGAGATGACCACCGCATCCACCCTGGCGGGCTTGCCGTCCACATATTCCACCGATACCTGGCTCTTTCCGTCGGGTCCGATATAGTCGATGGTCCTGTCTTTCCTCACCGCTGCCAGCTTCCTGGTCAGTCCATGGGCAAGCATGATGGGAAGGGGCATGAGCTCCTCTGTCTCCTTGCAGGCATAGCCGTACATCATCCCCTGGTCTCCTGCTCCCTGCTCATGGGCCTGGGTCACGTCGACGCCCTGGGCGATATCGTGTGACTGTTCGTGGATGGAGACGAGGACGCCTGCGTCGTCGGCATCGATGCCGTACTCCGGGTCGGTGTAGCCGATCTCTCTCAGGGTCTTCCTGACGAGCTTCTGGATGTCCACATACCCGTTGGTGCGCACCTCTCCTGCGACCACGACGAGTCCTGTCGTGGTGAGACATTCCACCGCCACATGGCTCTCCTTGTCCAGTTTCAGCATCTCGTCGAGTATCGCGTCAGAGATCTGGTCGCAGATCTTGTCCGGGTGTCCTTCGGTAACAGATTCGCTCGTCACATATTTGGTTGTCATTTTGTGTGCCTCT
>JAADFO010000019.1 GCA_013152815.1 Nanobdellati archaeon | reverse complement strand
TCTTCCTGTTCCTTACCAGCGTGTCATAGTCTGATGTTGCCATGTCGAAGAGGATGGGCTTCCAGGTGAAAAGCCGTGAGACCAGGAGGACGATCTTGCCGTTCACCAGAAGGACGTCGTAGTCGTTCCTCAGCACCCTGAGCATGATCTGGAAGTAACGAAACGGTCCTCTGCGGAGGAAAAGCTTGACCGGTACCTTCTGTCTGAGCAATCCCTTGTGAAGTATCCTTCCTCTCGTATAGGTATCATAGTCAAATTCTCCTATAAAAAGGACCCTCTCCTGGCGTCGATCGCTTTTCATCTTCTTGACCTTCCTGTTCTGTCACCAACATCCAGATATGCTTGTTTGACGATGTTCGCTATGAGCTCTCCCCTGTGTCTCTTCGCTGTCTTCAGTCCGTTCCTGATGAGCCGCTTCCGTAGGTCCTTGTCCTGATAGATATCCATCAGCGCGTCGACAAGGCCGGAGGCATCCCCCGGAGATACCAGAAGTCCGTCCTGCCGGTGCTCTATTATGAAATGCAGTCCGCCGATGTCAGATGCGATGACCGGGATGCCCGATGACATCGCTTCGATGGCGATCCTTCCGAAGGATTCTGTGACACGGGAAGGCATGACCACCACGTCATTCCTGCGAAAGACCTCTCCGATCTTCTCCGTGGGAATGCGGTCATGGAGGTGGACGTTCAGCTTTTTCTCCGCGATAATCCTCTCAAGCTCCTTTCGGAGGTATCCGCTCCCAAAGAAACTGCATACATACGGGACCATAAGGGTTTCCACTGCTTTGAAAAGGACAAGGATTCCTTTGTATTTTACATAAGATCCCAGATAGAGGATGCGGAGTGGTCGTTCTTTTCCTGCTTTTCGCTCTTCTTCCTTTTTCGGCTGAGTTTCGACGATGTTGGGGATCACACTGATCCTGTCTTTTGGTATGCCTTCTTTTATCAGTTGGTCACGGATGAAGGGTGTCGGACCGATGAGCTTGTCCATCTGATGAAGTTTTTCCAGGCGTTCCTGAAAAGAGGAATAGATCACATACCAGAAGAGCGGATTGTATCTGAACCAGGGCCTGTTCGGCATCTTTCCTATCTCTTCAGCATGAAGAATGTGCTTTCTGAACAGCTTCCAGCTCATCTTCTGCGTGAGGATCTGTTCGTCTTTGTCGGTGATGATGCCGGTCGGCGAGAAGAATAAGGGGCTGTTGACATGAGCAAACTGAGGGGTTGAAGTCTTAATCGCTCCAAGCACAGAAGTGGTGCCAAAATAGTGGATGATGTCAAATTCCTGTTCTTTCAATAGCAGTCTTGTTTCCTTCCTGACACTTCCCGGGAAGATGATGGCTCTGGTGATGTTTCCCAGGATGCTTCCAGGAGCCTTCCCGGTCCGAAGCTTCCGGACGATACGGAATCCGTCCCGGTGTTCGAAGACCGGCAACCCCTTCCTGCCGGAAGTCAATACGGTTACCCTGACATCCTTCCTGGCCAGGTATTTGGCGAGAAGGTAACAGCTCTGCTCTCCTCCGCCCTGGGAGACAGGAGGAAAATATTCAGAGACGAAGAGGACGTTCAGCGTCTTGGCATGGTTTTCCATAGCACTTTCATCTCCTTGAGCAGGTCCATGACGACCTTTGGTTTGATTATCGCCCATTTGTTCGCTTCGAAGACCGGCCTTCCTGCGAAACGATGGTAATGTGGGATAGGTACTTCCTTTATCGCTGCCTTCTTGATGGCAGCCTTGGTGATGATCTCAGCGTTCACCATGCCTGTGGTGCAGACAAGTTCCATATTCCTGAAGATGTCTTTCTGATAGAGCTTGAAAGCGCAATCTATGTCCTTCACAGGGATGGGAAAGATAAGTTTCAGGAGCGTATTGTAGATTCTGGCTGTCAGCCGTCGCACAAAAGGATCCTTGCGATCTGTCCGATAACCGGTGACGATCTGGTAGCTGTCCGCATATCTTGCCAATTTGCCGATGTCCCTGAAGTCGAACTGGTTGTCTGCATCGCTGAAGAAGATATAAGGGCATCTTGCATGTTCTATGCCTATCCTGATGGCATTTCCATACCCTTTACGGGAACAGGGCTGCATGACCAGGCGGACATGACTGTTGTTCTTGGCAAGCTTCCTGACGATTGATGCGGTGTTATCCGTGCTTTTTTCATAGAGGACGACCATGGCTTCATATCTGGCGGCGTTGGCCTTCAGAGCCGCGACAAGTGCCAGGACAGCCTTTTCGATGTTCTCCTCTTCGTTGTAGGCGAGCAGAAATCCAGATATGCCTGAAAGCTTCTTCATGGGTCAGGTGACAGCCATGGCCAATATAAACATTTTGTTGTTTGGTGTGCTGCTCTGGGAGAACAAGCTTTAAAAATGATGGTTCTTTCTGGCATCCATGGCCAAGGATGTCAAGGAACTGATCAGCAAGGATGAGATCCATGCCAAGGTCAAGGCGCTTGCTGAGCAGATCAAGGCAGACCATCCCAATGGTGTCTATTGCATCGTCGTTCTCACAGGAGCCATGATATTCTTTGTCGATCTCATGAAAGAGCTCCGTGCTCTTGGTGTTCAGGTCGGCTTCGCTCCCATGAAGCTGAGCAGCTATGAAGGGACAGAAAGCACAGGAAAGATAACCGTCGACCTTGAGGTAACCAAGGTGAAGGTCGAAGGCAAATGGGTCATCATCATCGAGGATATCGTCGATTCTGGCTATACTGCCGATTTTGTCAGGAAGTATCTTCTTGATCGCGGAGCTATCTCGGTGAAGCTCTGTTCGCTTCTCGACAAGCCGGAGCGACGGAAGGTCGAGGTGGCCATCAATTATCGGGGCTTTGTGGTTCCCGACAAGTTCATCGTCGGCTACGGCCTTGATGTGGATGGTATGTATCGTGACCTTCCGTACATAGGATATATTGAAGAGTGATGATTGAAACGTCCTGTTTCTCCAGCGAAACCCTTTTAAAGCAGCAGGCTACTCTGCGTCCTAGCACCTGACATCGATAATACCGAGGGAAATATCATGAATATCCTGATCACTGGCATCAACGGCTTCGTGGGCAGCCATCTTGCTGATTTTCTGTTGAAAGACCCTGAAAACCGTCTTTTTGGAGCGGTCAAGGTCAACGCCCGAAAGCGGAACGTCAGGCACCTCATCAACCATGACCGGGTCACCTGGATCGAATATGACCTGACCGATTACCAGAGCGTGCAGCGTCTCCTTGAGAAGAGCAAGCCGGACCGCATCTATCATCTTGGAGCGTTGAGCTGGGTGAACTATTCCTGGGACATGGCAGCAGCCTACATGCAGGTGAATGCTGTCGGGACCATCAACCTCTTCAACGCGGTCAGGAACCTCAAGCTCGACCCTCACATATTGGTCTCCTGCACGCCGGAGGAGTTCGGCGATGTCAAGAAGGAGGACCTGCCCATAACCGAGAAGACATCCATCGCCCCTGTCAATCCCTACGCTGCTTCCAAGGTCGCGCAGGATGCCATCTGCCAGACCTATCATGCGTCCTACGGCATGAAGATCATCAGGACACGGGCCTTCAACCACGAGGGGCCACGCAGAGACATCTCTGGAGCTTTGGCATCCTTTGCCTACCAGATCGCCCTGATCGAACAGGGCAAGCAGGAGCCGGTCATCAGGGTGGGAAATCTCGAAGCCAAAAGGAACTTCACCGATGTGCGGGACATGGTCCAGGCATACCATCTCGCGATGGAACGATGTACTCCGGGCGAGCTGTATCTCATCGGATCTGAACAGATCTATACCATAAAAGAATGTCTCGAGATGCTCATCGGGCTCTCTGCCATGAAAGACAAGATACGATACGAGACAGAACAGGCCAGGGTGAGGCCGACCGAGCTCAACTACCTCATCGGTGACAGCTCAAAGTTCACCCAGAAGACCGGTTGGAAACCAACCATCAGCTTCCAGAAGACCCTGCAGGACATTCTCGACTATTGGAGAGCGTTCGTCAAGTCTGATATGTATTGATGGGATGCTCGTGTCTTGTCGGGTCTGAACGTACCTTGGACGATGTTTCCCTTGGCAAGAAGACCATGGCCCTGCAAAAGATTCTCATAACCGGCATCTCTGGATTTCTCGGCAGCCATATCGCCAAGGGACTTATTGATGCAGGCCATGCTGTCCACGGCTTCTCAAGAAGGCCATGCTCTCTTGCTTCTGTCTCCTGCGTCCAGGGAGACATCCTCGATGCAGAGAAGGTCGCCCAGGCATGTGAAGGCATGGATGTGGTCATCCATCTTGCCGGCGTCACCGAGCATGATGCCCTCGTCGGGCACCCGCTCCCCTCTTTCGAGGTCAATCTCATCGGGACACACAATGTGCTGAAGGCCTGCCAGGAGCAGGGCGTCTCCCATCTCATCTATCCTTCAAGCGGAAAGGTCTATGGGAGACCAAAGAGCCTTCCGATCGACGAGCAGCATCCTCTGCAACCTAATAACCTCCTCGGCGCTTCGAAGAGGATCATCGAGCACATCATCTCCTTCACCGCATCTTCTTCAGACGCGGCCTTTACCATCCTCCGCATCTTCAACATCTATGGTCCCGGACAAAGGAGACAGTTTCTCATCCCCACCATCCTGGACCAGCTCGCGATGGGCAAGAAGAAAGTGGTCCTGGGCGACCTGACCGTGAAAAAAGATTATCTTTTCATAGCTGATCTTGTGGAGGCGGTGAAGGTCGTCATAGCGCATCCCGGGAACGGGTTGAACATCTTCAATGCAGGTTCTGGCGTGTCCTCTGCTCCGCAGGATATCCTTGCCATCCTCGGAAAGCTGCTGGGCCGGAAGATCGAGGTCGAAAGCACCAGAGAACGTCTGAGACCAGAGGAGCACTATGAAGAACGTGCAGATATCTCGAAGCTCTCTGCTCTCGGATGGAAGCCAAAGGTATCCCTTGAGCAGGGACTGAAAAAGATACTCCAGATGGAAAAGGATCTTCCTCTGGCAGGTGATTGAGATGCAGGCAGTCATCCTTGTCGGCGGGAAGGGGACCCGGCTGAAACCCCTGACCGAGAAGATTCCCAAACCCCTCGTTCCGGTACACGGCCGTCCGTTCATCCATTATCTGTTCGACCGTCTCAGGGCCCAGGGGATCACCGACATCCTGCTCTGCATCGGCCATCTTGGAAGCCAGTTCAGGGAGCTTCTCGGAGATGGTTCTTCCCTCGGCCTTCACATCTCCTATGCTGAAGAGAAAGAGCTCCTGGGGACGGCGGGTGCCATCAAGAATGCAGCATCTCTCCTTGAACAGGACTTCCTCCTGCTCAACGGCGATACGCTCTTTGACATCGACTATGGAAGCCTTGCAGCATTCCACAAAGAGAAGGATGCGCTGCTCACCTTTGCGGTCAGATTGTCGGTCGATCCTGAGGAAGACAGTAGGGAACAACGCAGCGGGGAACAACGGCAGAGGGGGGTCATCTCCATCGATGAGGTGGGGAGAGTGCTGTCCTTTGAAGAGAAACCTACCAGCCTGCTTTCCAACAACCATTATGTCAATGGAGGTGCTGTGATGGTCTCAAAGCGGATCCTGGCAAGCATCCCTGCAGGCAGACCGGTCTCCCTCGAGAGAGAGATTGTCCCGCAACTCATAAATACCAAGACCCTGTTCGCAAAGGAGTTCAAAGGGTATTTTATCGATATGGGGACCATGGCTTCGCTCAGACAGCTTGAAAAGGATCTTTCTCTGCTGGAGGCATCAGGATGATCATCTCCAGGACGCCGTTCAGGATAAGCTTCACCGGCGGAGGGACGGACATCAAGACCTTCTACCGTCATGAGGCCGGTGTGGTCCTCAATGCCACCATCAACAAATACATGTATATCACCATCAACAAGAAGTTCGACGATGCTCTCCGGATCTCCTACTCACGTACCGAACTGCCAGAAAGGGTCAAGGACATCAAGCATCCCATTGTCCGCATAGCTCTCCAACGCCTTGGCATCAGGGGAGGGGTTGAGATAACTTCAATGGCTGACATCCCTGGCAGGGGGTCTGGTCTGGGTTCCTCCAGCAGCTTTACCGTCGGCCTGCTCAATGCGCTCTATGCGTTCCAGGGCAGGCATCGCTCTGCAAAGCAGCTTGCTGAAGAGGCCTGCCTCATCGAGCGGGGGATCCTCAATGAGCCGGGAGGGAAGCAGGACCAGTACATCGCTTCCTATGGAGGCATCTGCTTTATGCAGTTCAAGAGTGATGGAAGCGTCTTTGTCGATCCTCTTATCTGCACCCGGAAGACCAGGGAACGTCTGGAAAAGAATCTCATGATGTTCTATACCGGCATCACGAGGAACGGACATACCATCATGAAGAAGCAGACCCAGAACATGGGGAAGAAGAATGAGATCCTCCGGAAGATGAAGGCATTGACCATTGACCTGAAGAATGCCCTGGTGGACAATGACCTTTCCTCCTTCGGTCGGATCCTGGATGAGAACTGGAGACTGAAGTCAAGTCTTAGCAAAGGCATCTCTAACCGGTTCATCGATGATGCCTATGAAAAAGCACGTGATGCCGGAGCGTCAGGAGGCAAGCTCATGGGCGCTGGCGGCGGCGGCTTCCTGCTCTTTTATGTGCCTCCTGGAAAGCAGAAGGCTGTCCGGAAGGCATTGGGCCTCCGTGAGATCGATTTTTCCTTCGAGCCCCAGGGAAGCAAGATCATCTATGTGTCTGACTGAGGTGTCCCTTTTGGATATGACCGACACAAGCAAGCCAAACAATCCAAGCGAGCCAAGCAAGCCGATAACGGTGGACAGGAATCTTCTGGACGCTGCGGTGCAGCAGGCGAGAAAAGGGAGCAAGAAAGTCGTCATGTTCGTTCCTGCCACCAAACCCTGTTTCTACAAGATGTGGAGCCTTGTCCAGGAGGCAGAACGTCAGGGTCTTCCTCATATCATCCTCGATTCTGCTCAGCACTATGATGCTCTTGTCGGTCATGGCATGGTGGAGTTCGGTCTGCGGGAAAAGACCGCCATCAACCTCAACCTGCGTGGCGATCTCTCCCAGAAGAGCGCCGAACTGTTCACCAAGATGAAGGACGTCGCTCTCCTGCTGAAGAAAGCCTATCCTGACATGACCTTCACTCCCTATGTCAACGGCGACACCCTCACTGCGGGGATTCTTCCGGCCGCGTGGATGTTCGCGACCAACACCCTTTCGATACAGGGAGAAGCAGGACTCAGAGGGATGACCCCTTCGTCTTTCAGGGATCTCAAGAAATGGGCGAAACAGGGGATCGATGTCGCTGCCTTCGTCAAGGAGCAATGGGACGGTCCCTGGACGCTGATGCGGGAGGAGCCCTTCCCAGAACAGTGGGACACCTATGTCTCTGCAGCAGGATGCCATACGCATTTTGCTCCTGTCGATCTCAACCGACAGCACCTTGTGCGGGAAGGTTATGCCGAGGACTCGATCCATATCGTCGGCAACACGGTTGTCGATGCCCTCGCGCTCAAGAAAAAAGAGAAAGCAGAGCAGAGCATCTTCGATGACTACCCCTCTCTGGAAGAGGGATCCTGGCTCAGGGTCGATATCCATCGTCGGGGCAACCTCCAGCCCGGAAGGTTCAAGGCCATCATCGAAGGGGTTGAGCAGCTGGTCAAGAAAGGGCACCGCATCTGTATGGTGGAGCTCACCGGCACGCATCGAGCAATAGACCATTACGGCTACCGGAAGCGTCTCCAGCAGCTTGCCGAGACCAAGGATAACTTTCTTATCACGCCCCTCTGGAAAGAGTATGGCCAGGTCATCGAATTCCTCACCTCCAGGCATTGCCAGGCCATCCTGACCGATTCAGGGAGCATGCAGGAGGAGGCCAATGAGCTGGGGGTTCCCTGCCTGACGGCGAGGTTCAATAC
>JAADFO010000018.1 GCA_013152815.1 Nanobdellati archaeon | reverse complement strand
ATCCCCCGGGTCATCCTGAGTGCAGTCCTGCTCATCACCGCCGTACAGATATGGGTGTTCGGATTTCTTGCGGACATGTGGAGAAGATGAAATCTTCGTCCTTAACCATGCTTAGGATAGCAATGGGCGTAGCCCTGATCAGCGGACTGTTCTCCTGGATTGGCTGGAGTGCGATCCTTGCAGCAATACAGACATTCAATCCGATCTACCTTATCCCTGCGACCATCTTTTTTCTCATTAGTCTTGTCATCGCAACGTATAACATTAAGCTTCTCACAGACCCATTCCAGAAGATAGCTTTCGGTAAACTCTGGAAGTACACAATGCTCGCCTGGTCCATCGGTTCTTTCATCCCAGGAAAACTAGGCGAGTTCTCGCTCGTGTGGTTGCTCCGAAAAGAGGGTATTCCGACAGGAAAAGGCACAGCAATAACCATCATGGATAAGATCATCACTGCTGGGTCGCTTGCAAGCCTTGCTATCATCGGCTTCTTCCTCTATTTTGAAAGAGAACAGGCAGTTCTTGTCCTCGGAACCTTGTTCATAGGAGGACTTGCAGGGATTTTTGCCTTCTTCACGAACTTCGGAAGAAAGATATTACGTCTTTTCATCCCGGATAGATTCCTGGCGCTGTTTACCGGTTTCGGAAAGGCATTAACATCCTATCTCGTTGACCATCCGCTCAGGCTCTTCACCAACATTGTCATGACATATATCAAATGGCTCATCAGTGCGTTTTTTCTGTTGATGATTTTCTATGGTTTCGACGTCCATCCACCAATCTTGACTGTAGGTATCATCAATGCAACAGGCATCATCATTTCATTTATTCCGTTGACAATTGCAGGCCTCGGATTCAGGGAAGCAGGTATCGTATGGATGTTCTCTCTTCAAGGCATATCCTCAACCACCACTGCATCGGTGATGCTGCTCTGGCTGGTCATCGCCTACACCTTTGTGGGCTTTTTCTTGGCACTGTATTTTGAGAAAGGAATGCTCAAGAGACCGAGGGAGGCTAATTCCTTAGGGGATAAAGCATAAAAGCTAACGCCCATTAACATCTTTCATGCATATCTGTAATCCGCGAAGGATGCTGAACCAATTCTTACAACAGATCGCCTTTTGGTATATCCTGCCTGTGCGATTTAAGGTATTTCTCCAATTGATGAGAGGCGTCCATTTTGATGATCCGTGGCGTGCTTGGATCGGCGATTATGTCATCTTTGACAGTGTTGACCCGACCCATATCCATATCGGCAAGGATGTGTGGATCACATCAGGATGCAAAATCTACGTCCATGAATTCGATAACCGAACGAGAAGGTCCAAAGTAAAAGATGTGATCATCGAAGATAACGTCTTCATAGGAGCTGGTTCGATCATTGTAAGAGGGGTACGCATAGGTAAAGGAGCCAAGGTGGGGGCAGGATCCATCGTCAACAAAGATGTCGCTCCGCATACCCTGGTAGGTGGAAATCCTGCACGATTCATCAAGAAGATACCGCCATAGATAGTTTATAAAGGAGGTTCTTTGCTTTATAACCTGTTTAACTGTTTATAAGCGACTTGCATGTTCCATACGATAAACTTATTAAACAAAGAGAGAACCTTGACAAAGCATGAAAGTCGTTATTCTTTGCGGAGGAAGAGGCAGTAGGCTACGCGAGGAGACAGAGTTTCGCCCGAAACCGCTCATCCCAATAGGACAGAAACCCATCCTCTGGCACATCATGAAGAGCTATAGCCAATACAACCATAATGAGTTCATCTTAGCCCTGGGCTACAAAGGTGACTTGATCAAAGAATACTTCATGCATTACCGCTGGAAGATCTCTGACTTCACCCTGAATATCAGGAAACATGATATTAAATATCACGATTATCTTGCCTTAGAGGATTGGAACATCACTTTCGCTGATACCGGTCTGGAGAGCATGACAGCAAAGAGACTGGCCAAGCTCAAACGGTATCTGACTGATGAAGACAATTTCATGCTGACCTATGGGGATGGAGTTTCAGACATAGACATCGATAAGCTCGTGGCATTTCATAAAGAGAAAGGAAGGATTGTGACCATAACCGGATACAATCCGACATCCGCATATGGAGTGATTGAAGTTAAAGACGGCATCGCCAAGGAATTCAAAGAGAAACCAGAATCCCAGGACATCATCAATGGCGGGTTCATGGTATTGAACAAGAAGATCTTTGATTATGTCTCTGAAGAAAATGATGTCATGCTCGTTGAGACAGTACTTCCGCAGCTAGCGAAAGAAGGACAGGTAGCAACCTATCATCATAAAGGCTTTTGGCACAGCATGGATACCTACCGCGACTATCTCAAGCTGAACAAGATGTGGGATGAGAAGAAGAGCCCCTGGAAGACTTGGAAAGATTAGGATGAAGATAGCACTCACCGGCGCGACCGGATTTCTCGGAAGCCACATCGTTGAACAACTGGTGCGAGAAGGGCATGAAATAATCCTTCTCAAACGCAGCAATTCTGATGTGTGGAGGGTGAAACAATTCTTGGATACGTGCATCGCCGTAGATCTGGACAAGACATCATTGTCCTCGCTCTTTGCAGACCATGCCATCGACACCATCATCCATGCGGCAACGGTATATGGCCGTCATGATGAAAAGAAAGAAACGATCTATGCAGCCAATTATGAGCTTCCAATCAAGCTCCTTGAACTAGCCATCGAACATAGGGTTCCCTGGTTCATCAACATTGACACATTCTTCAACAAACAGATCGGACCTGTAGGCTATCTTAACCATTATGTATTGTCAAAGAGAAGGTTCATCGAAGAAGGAAAGGAGAAAGTGAGAAAAAGCAACACCAAAATCATCAATCTTGTTGTCGAACACATGTATGGCCCTAAAGATGCTGAAGACAAATTCATCCCTCAGGTGATCAAACAGCTCTTGACAGAACAGGATGTGAAACTGACTGAAGCCAAGCAGAAACGGGATTTCATCTTTGTCAAAGAAGTCGCAGGAGTGATCAGTTTCCTTCTCGACAGGCTAGAAAGCATCCCTTTCAAGGATGCATTTGTAACGTATGAAATAGGTACAGGAGAGTGCATGCCTGTCAGGGAATTTGTCAAGCTCCTCAAGCAAGCGACAAACAGCAAAAGCAAGCTTTTCTTCGGAGCTATCCCTTCGAGAGGCAAAGAAATGGAAGAGAGCGTTGCTGACCCTGCAGGACTCCGTGCACTGGGATGGAAATCTATATATAGTCGGGAAGAAAGCATGAACAGGACCATAGACAGCTATCGATAACCCGTTAAGAATACCATGAAAACGCTCTCCACATTTTACCAGGGAAAAAAAGTTCTCATCACCGGCAACACCGGATTCAAAGGTGCTTGGCTCTCTCAACTACTGCTCTCTTTTGGGGCTTCGGTCAGCGGACTTGCCCTTGAACCAAACACAGAACCCAATCTGTTCAGCACATTAGGTCTTCGAGAGACGTGCAAGACGCATATCGGAGATATCAGAGACCCAAAAATCGTGGAACAAGCAATCGATGAAGAAGAACCCGAGATCATATTCCATCTCGCTGCCCAACCCCTCGTCAGAGATAGCTATGACAACCCACGATACACGTTCGAGACCAATCTTCTCGGTACGCTAAACGTGCTAGAAGCGGTAAGAAGGAAGGATTTTGTAAAAGCTGTTGTCATCATCACCACAGATAAGGTCTATAAGAATAAGGAAGCAGAAGAAGGATATACAGAAAAGGAAGAACTGGGAGGATATGACCCCTATAGCGCATCGAAAGTATGCGTCGAGTTCATTGCAGAGTCATACAAGAACGCCTTCTTCAATCCGGAAAGGAATCCTTCATGTCTAATATGCACTGCACGTGCAGGAAATGTCATCGGAGGGGGTGACTGGTCCAAAGACAGGCTTATCCCCGACATCATCAAGAGCGTCTTTGAGACAAAAGATAAGACGATAATCCGAAGCCCGAAGGCCATAAGACCATGGCAACATGTGCTCGAACCCTTAAGCGGATATCTTCTTCTCGGAAAACGGCTGTGGAAAGGAGACAAGACAACAGTGGGCGCATGGAACTTTGCTCCTGAAAGGGAAAATATGATAACAGTGGAAAAGCTGCTCAAGAAAGGCATCGATATTCTGGGACAGGGTTCGTACATTGTCAATGAAGCTACACAGGACAAGAAACATGAGACAACAATCCTGCGCCTGGATGCAACAAAGGCAAAAGAGGCGCTCTCCTGGAAACCTAACCTGTCCATCGATAAAACACTTCAGTTGACCTTCTCATGGTACAAAACATTTTATACCGACCGAGAAATGATTAAACAAGAGACGATGCAGCAAATCACATCATTCTTTGGAGAGAAAGGACCATGAGTGAAGAGATCAAGAAGAGGATCATGGAACTTGTTGATGCATACTATCAGAAAGTCAAGAAGACTATTCCAGAAGATAAGGTTCCCGTATCAGGTAAGATCTTCGATGAGAAAGAACTCAAGAATCTCGTTGAAGCGTCACTGGAAGGATGGTGGACTGAAGGGAGATGGAACAGAGAGTTTGAGAAGAAATTACGGGAATTTCTTGGTGTGAAGTTCGCCTTGACTACTAACTCCGGCTCGTCCTCAAACCTGATTGCGCTCCATACACTGGCATCTCCCAAACTTGGCGAAAGGAGGATTAAACCAGGAGAGGAGATCATCACGGTAGCGGCAGGTTTTCCCACCACCATCAACCCAATCATCAACATCGGTGCAGTACCTGTCTTTCTCGACGTCGAACTAGGAACATACAATATCAAGACAGATCGCATCAAAGAAGCGATCAGCGATAAGACCAAAGCGATTATGATTGCTCACACCCTGGGCAATCCTCTCAATCTTGATAAAATCAAGAGAATATGTGAAGAACATAATCTCTGGTTCATCGAGGATAATTGTGATGCGTTCAGTTCAAGATATAAGGGACACTATACGGGTACCTTCGGGCACATCTCGACGGTGAGCTTCTACCCCGCACATCACATCACCACAGCAGAAGGAGGAGCCATCTTCATGAACGATGCTCAACTCTTCAAAATCGCGCGGTCCTTGAGGGATTGGGGCAGGGATTGTTGGTGTCCGACGGGACACGATAATACCTGCAAAAAGCGATTCGGGTGGAAACTTGGTAATCTTCCCGAAGGATATGATCATAAATATACCTATTCTGAGATCGGCTTCAACCTCAAGATGACTGATCTCCAAGCAGCAATCGGAACTGCGCAGATGGATAAGATCGAAGGCTTTGCAGCAAAAAGGAAAGAGAATTTTGCTTATCTCAGAGAGCAGATGGAACAGTTCGCTGATACATTCATCCTTCCTCAAGCGGAAGAGGATGCGGATCCATCATGGTTCGGGTTTCTCCTGACCATCAAAGACCCTAAGATTGACAGGACTCACCTGATGGAGTACCTGATCAAGAACGGTGTTTCTACCCGACTGCTCTTTGGTGGCAATATCATAAAACAACCTTACTTTGTAGACGGACATCTTGACTACCGTGTCGTCGGAGATCTTACCAATACGGACATCATCATGAATCGAACATTCTGGATCGGGATCTACCCCGGCCTCAGCAAACCCCACATGGATCATGTCATAACGTCTATCAGGAAATATTTATCATCACGGCAATGAAAAAAAAGCCAATGCTCTCCATCTGCATTCCCTCGTATAATAGAGCATCCTTTCTCAGGACCGCATTAGACAGCATCTTTGCAGCAATCGATGATAACAGCAAAGATTATGTGGAGATCTGCGTCTCGGACAATCATTCGACCGATTCGACAAAGCAGCTGCTCAAGAGATACCAAAAGAAAAGTCCGATTCCGTTTCATTACAAGATCCTCAAAAAGAATTTCGGATCAGACGAGAACTTTCTTTCTGCAGTTGCGATGGCACAGGGAGAATATGCTTGGCTTCTCAGCAGCGATGATGCACTAACCAAGAATAGCCTGCAGGTATTGTTGCCTCTTCTCACATCAGAGAGACCTGACATTGTAATAGGCAGCCGGCTTGATTGTGATCGGTCCTTACAGGTACGAGGCATCAACTATCAGTCTCCCGACCTGAGCAGACCTTATGTGGAGTATAGTGATCTTGCAAAGACGTTGCATCATACCTGCAGATTGATGGGGTATATCTCAGTCACTATCTTCAAGAAAGCGAAATGGGATGCGAATCCCCCAACCAGGTACGCCAGGAAGAGCAAGTATGTACACGTTTACATATTGCTTAAGATACTCAGGAAAGGAGGAAGACTCTTACATTGTAATGCAGCCATCGTGAAATATCGTGGTGAGAACGATTCTATTGTTGCCCCGTTGGGAGATCAAGGACGACTTGATGTCACTGAGAAATTTACAGCGCTCGTGAAGTCGGTCTTTCCAGAAAAACGACTACAGCATGCCGCATTGCATCAGTTCATCATCACGTATGCTTACTTCTTTCTTCGCAAGAAGGTTCGAGGATACCCCTGGAGAAACTATTTCCTTGTCGGGAAGCGACAGTTTTCAGGTCATGCTGCATTCATCTATTGTCAACTTGTGAATCTATTGCCAAGATGGACATTAAGGATGATCGAGCAAATCAGAGAAGCACACCTGAAAAGGCAGCAACAACGTTTTAGAGACAGCTGAAGATCCGATCGAACTTATCAGCAACAATATTCCAGGTGAAGTGCTTGAGCACATGATGATGCCCCGCGTCTGCGAGCTGCTTCCTGAACACCGGATCAGCAAGCATCCTGTTGACTGTTTCCGCGATGCGAACGGGATCTTTCTGCGGGAAGAGCAGACCGGTCTTCGCATGCTTGATTATATCACCGATGCCGCCCACGTCACTCGCGACGACAGGACAACGGCAGGCCAATGACTCGAGAAGCACGACCCCCAGACCTTCTGTATCCCCTTGAGAAGTGATGATGGATGGAAGGATGAACAGGTCAGCGGTTTGGTAATATCGGGGAAGGTCTTTATTGGGTATCTTGTCCACGAATATGATCGCATCTTTGACATCAAGTGACACCGCAAGGTCATCAAGCGTCTTCCTTTCAGGTCCGCCTCCGACGAGCATCAGCTTCGCGGAAGGATGTTTCCTGAGGACAGAAGGCATTGCTTTCAGGAGATAACGAAGGCCTTTCTTCTCGGCGAGCCTTCCGATGTTCAGGAGCAGCGGACCACGGATACCGTATCTCCTCTTGAGTGTTTGATCCGCCTTTCCAGGACAGAAGACAGAAGGGTCAATACCCATGGGAATCACTTCCTGGTGTGGATGTTTCTCGACGGCAGAGACGGCCTTGCCTGTCGCCACCGAATTCACTGTGCAGAAATCGCTATGCTTGATGGAAAAGCGTGCGAACAGCTTGAGAATGCCTGAGTGCAGAGGAAATATGTCTCCGGCATGAGCAGTGACAACATAGGGAACATGATAAAATAGTTTTAACAATGCGGCGACGAATCCTTGAGGGATGATCCAATGCGCATGGATTACATCGATCTTCTGCGTCCTCAGATGATGACGAACAGCGAGGATCTCTGACAAGACAAGGAAGGGAACCTGAAGCTTCGCAAGAAAAGACCTCTCCATGTTGGGGATGATGCCTCCGGCATAACAGAGCTGTTGGAGACGGGTCGGCCAGAAATAGGGAAAGCGAAAGACGGTTAGGCTGCCCATACGCTCCTTCCTTCTTGCACCGGGAGCGTGGGGGACAAGGACAAGCACCCTATACCCCCTTTCTGCGAGACATCTGGAAAGTTCGAGTACGAATGGCCCTTCTGCATCTTCCTTGGAACGCGGGAAGGTCGTTGCTGTGACAAGAATGGTTTTCTTCATGGACATTGCCTCAGGGATATTTCTCTACTTTCCTGAGATACAGACCTTAATCGCTTGCCTTAAAGAAGGTTATGGTCTTCTTCAGCCCCTCATCCAGTCCGATCTCGGGTTCCCAGCCCAGCTTCTCTTTGGCGAGGGAGATGTCTGGACAGCGCTGCTTCGGGTCATCGGAAGGCAGTTCCCGGAAGAACCTTTGACGATGAGCCGGTCAGTGCGATGATCTTCCCGGCAAGCTCGAGCATGGTGAACTCGTCGGGATTTCCCAGATTCACCGGCCCTATGAAACTCTCCTGTCCCATCATGGCAATCATGCCCCTGATGAGATCACTGACGAAACAGAAACTGCGGGTCTGCTTTCCGTCACCATAGATCGTGATATCCTTCCCTGCCAGAGCCTGGGTGATGAAGTTGGAGACCACCCGTCCGTCATTGCGTGCCATCCGTGGCCCGTAGGTGTTGAAGATCCGTACCACCCGGATATCGATGCTGTTCTGCCTGTGGTAGTCGAACATAAGGGTCTCTGCAGCCCGCTTGCCCTCATCGTAGCAGCTGCGGATCCCTGTGCAGTTCACGTTGCCCCAATAGGTCTCCTTCTGA
>JAADFO010000017.1 GCA_013152815.1 Nanobdellati archaeon | reverse complement strand
TTCACATTCTTTCTGAGCAGCTCAATATCTCTAGAAATCTCATCGATGAATGCTGCAATGACATCTTTCTTGTTCAACGGTTCTTTGCTTCGCTGTTCCAAATCATTTGTCAGGGTCATGCTGTTTGGAATACATCTGTCTTTTTTTAAATCTTTCGTCTGATACTACCTGAAAGTAGTGTTCTCTTCTGTTTTCTGGAACTCTAATCAGATACTCAACCTTTATATTCTGGTTGCTCTTCGACTGTCCATGGCGAACTTCTGGAAGGTGGTCAACAAGGTCATCAGGGATGCCGACGTCCTCCTCCTCGTGCTTGACGCGCGGATGGTGGAAGAGACCCGTCATGCAGAGCTGGAAGCCAAGGTGAGACGGGAAGGCAAGCCCCTCATCTATGTGGTCAGCAAGGCAGACCTCGTGCAGAAGGAAAAGGCCGAACGGTACAAGCGTGTCCTGCACCCCTGCGTCTTCATATCGGCGACAAAACATCTCGGCACTACCCTGCTCCGCAACCGCATCCTCATCGAGGCCAAAAAACGAGGCCTCGAAAAGGTCAAGGTGGGCGTCCTGGGCTATCCCAACGTGGGAAAATCTTCGCTCATCAATGCCCTGAAAGGACGGAAGGCCGCATCCACAAGCATCCTCTCCGGCCACACCAAGGGAGTGCAGAAGATCAAGGCAGACCGACGCATCATCCTGCTCGACACACCGGGAGTCATCCCCTACAAAGAGAACACCTCTCTCAAGCATGCTTTCATCGGTACACTGGACTTCACCAAGGTGAAAGAGCCTGACGTGGTCGTGGGAAAGCTCATGGAAAGATTCCCCGGAACCATAGAATCCTGGTATGAGGTCAGTCCGGATGAGGACCCGGAGAATGTCCTGGAAGCCATCGCAAGGAAGAGGAACGTCCTCAAGCGGGGCAATGTCCCTGACACCCAGCGCATGGCCACCATGATCCTCAAGGACTGGCAGAAAGGTACCATCCGATAGGTTTACGAGCTTCCTGTGGACCTGTCATCTTCTTGGTCGCTCTGCGGGCGATCTCATCGTCCTCATCAGACAAGCTACATCCCTGCGCTGAACCCGAGATAGTTGTTCTTGTGCTGGTCGTCCCTTCCGGAGCCTCTGAAGCCTGAGCCGCCCCTTCCTCGGGGAGGTCCGTCACGACGGTACTCGTTGCGCCTGCCGCTGGATGGCCGTCCTCCTCCATAGCTCCTCCGGTTGCCACGTTCGGTGTGCCCTCTCAGGCTTCCTCCGGTGACCTTCACATAAGGGATGGTGGGTATGGGCATCTCCTGGATGTTCAGAGAATGGTCGGACTGGACAGCCCGGAAATTGTCATGGTCGCGTTCATCGAGGAGCGAGATGGCCTTGCCCTTGTCGCCCATCCTCGCGGTCCTGCCTATCCGATGGACATATTCCTTCGGAGAGGAAGGTATGGCATAATTGATGACATGGGTGATGTTCCTGATGTCGATGCCACGGGCAGCGACATCAGTTGCTACCAGCACATGGGTGTTCTCTCTGCGGAAGCTGTCCATGACCTTGTTCCTCCTCGCCTGGGACAGGCCGCCATGCAATGCGGCCGCATTGATGTTGTTGAGCTTGAGGTTGCGCTCGACCAGGTCGGTCTCCCGTCGGGTGCCGCAGAAGACGATGGCCAGCCCTGGCTTCTCCGTATGGATGAGATGGACCAGGAGCGAGATCTTCTTGTTCCGTTTCACCGGATAATAGACCTGCTTGAGCTTTGTCGTATCAACCTGGAACTTGGTCTCTATATGGATCGGATTGTGGGTGTGTCTCTCGATGAACTTCCTGATGTCTGAGCGCAACGTAGCAGAGAACATGAGGGTCTGCCTTTCCTTCGGAAGGCCGCCAAGGATCCTGCGGACGTCGTCGATGAAGCCCATCTCGAAGAGCTTGTCTGCCTCGTCCACCACCATGATCCTGATCTTCGAGAGGTCGATGGTCTTCCGTTCCATGTGGTCGAGGAGCCGTCCTGGGGTGCCGACGCAGATCTCTGCCTTGCGCAGTCCCATGATCTGGGGATTGATGCCGACTCCGCCATAGACCGATTCGCAGTATAACCTCTTCTCTTTCGTAAGCTGGCGCATGACCGTCCAGATCTGTTCCACCAGTTCCCGGGTGGGCGAGATGATCAATGCCTGGAGCCCCTGTCCTTTCTCTAGCATCTCTGCTATGGGTATGCCGAACGCCCCTGTCTTCCCTGAACCGGTCTCTGACTGGCCAAGCACGTCCCTTCCGGACAGGATGACGGGAATGGCCTTCTCCTGGATGGCTGTGGGAGTCTCCCATCCCATCTGTCCGACGGCATCCATCACAGGTCCTGATATATTCATTTCTTGGTAATTCATTATCTTTTCCTCCGTAGTCACGCTGTGCGCGTCTCAGCGAGGAAAAATAGAAAGCCGATGACCGGCAGAAAACACATGGTGTTCCTATGCAATGCACTGACTATTTTTACTCACTTGCGCTCCGATAAACGTGATTCATTTATAAATATGATGGTTTTATGTGTGTGCTGCCTGATAAGTGCATGTTGTTTTTGTCCCAAAAAGGTAATAACTTAACTCTTGGTTGTTTGCTAAATGCTTTTAAGCCGAATCTTCTTCTTCCTCCCTGGCAGAGGAAGCTTCAGGTGATAAGTTAGTCCATGAGTCACAGCGAATGGCATATGCAGCGACAGCAGAAAAGCCGAAATTCAGCCTGGACGAGCTTGTGCAGATGCCCAGGTTCAATGTCCTGGAAGCGACGGGCCTGTCAGGGCTCTATGACGGTGTCAAGGACTATTATGTCAACTTCTACAAGTCTGTCATGAAAGGGGAGACCTTCGGGAGGAAGGTCGGTAACTACGCAAAATTCTGGGTGTCTGCCCTTGGCTCCTATGAGCTCTATTCTCCTGTCAAAGAGCTGCTGCAGTACGGCATCGCCAACGTCACAGGCACGGCAGTATCAGGTTCATCATTGGGAACATTGGAGGGCGCGATCGCTGGTCACAGCATCGTTGGAGGTTCCTCTGCCGGCACCTTCTTGACCTCGGTCGCCCCCTATGTTCCTTTTACTGCAGCGGGCATCTATGCCATGTACAAAGGCTTCGAGAAGAGGAGCCCTGTGCTCATCGGCATAGGAAGCGCCATGGCCTTCTCTCCCCTCACCTATATCTCTGATTTCTATCTCGGCGCGAAGTCCCTGCTCAAGCTCTTTGGGCTGCCGGCCAGCGGGGTGAGCCTTTTCGGCGTGACCGCCGCTCTCGTGGGCATCGCCTATTCTGTAAGCAAGAGGATCGTCAGACGGTTGACGCCGAAGAAGAAAGAAAGTTGATGCCTCATCTCTTATCGTAGACTTCGACGCTGAATTCTGCCTCGGGATGGGCTTCCATGCTCCTGCCCATGCGGTTGATCTGGAAGCGCGCGATGAGATACCTGTGCACCTCTTTGTTGCTCGTCAGTATCATGGCATAACGCTCTATCTGTTCAGGGCCGAAATAGTCGTCAAGGAACCCCTTCAGTTCTGAGGGCGGGAGATTGTCCTGGAAAGCGTCCTTGTTCACCGCAAAGGCGATCTTCTTAGGGGTTGTCAATGATGCGCCATACTCGTGGAATTCCATGATCCAACGTATCATCGAGGAAAGGTAATCGGTCTTGTCCTGGTGGCTTACCACTATTGCGGGCACATGCAGGAGATCCTCCTCAGAAGAATCCGCATATTTCTTGATGAGGACCTGGTCCAGTTCACTTGGCGTCAGGAGACGCGACACCCCGAACGTTTCCACCGCTCCGTCGATGCATTCTGTGGCATAGTCTGTTCCCATGCTTCTGAGCAGGTTGTCCGTGTATCGGTAGATGCTTCTCATCTTCACCAGTTCATCGATCAGCTCCTTCTTCTTCTCAGGGATGTCGAGATAGGTGAACGCATTGAATATTGCCCGGTCCATCGCCAGCAGAAGCCCTGCAGGCCTATGGATGTCTGTTGGTTCAGGTGCGAACTCTTCTGCTGCCAGCTCATTCGCCCTCTCGTTTATCTTTGCAGGGTTGCCCGCCACATCGGTGAAATAGGTCATGAAATCGTCTGCCTTGTCCTGTATCTGCCAGAAACGGTAGACCTTCCTGTATGTTTCCAGGTCTGACTGCTCTTCCATGGCAAGAGCTAACCGAACTTTCTATAAAAAAATTGGCCTTTCATGATACTGCTATGAGCAAGAAAGATGGCGTCCCGGGCCAGATAGAACTTCTATGGCGGTGTCTTGCTTGCAAGCCACCTTTTCGCCCATAGGGTGCGAAGTAGGTTTCGGTCACCATGTTCCCTCAAGCCTACATAAGAAAGATGGTAAGAAAGATGGCGTCCCGGGCCAGATTCGAACTGGCGACCTGTCGGTTTCTTTCCTTGAAAGGATAACAGCCGACCGCTCTAGCCGCTAAGCCACCGGGACAATGCGTTCCAGTGGTTGCATAGCCTTTAAAAAGGTTACGCTGATTAAGGATGCCATGAAGAGCATCCCTGCCTTCCGGAAGCAGATCCTTTCATGGTATGCCCGGCATGGCCGCGACCTTCCCTGGCGGAAGACAAAGGACCCCTACGCCATCCTCCTTTCTGAAGTCATGCTTCAACAGACGCAAGTTGAGCGGGTCATCCCCTACTATCTGCGATGGATGCGGCGGTTTCCAGACTTCCTGTCGCTCTCAAGAGCTGCACCGAAGACCGTGCTTTCCTTCTGGTCCGGCCTCGGCTACAACAACAGGGCCTTACGGCTGCTGCAGCTTGCCAAGACCGTCGTCAAGGAGCACGATGGCATCCTGCCGGGCGATGAAGCAGCCTTACGACGGCTGCCAGGCATCGGTCCCTACACCGCTGCGGCGATCATGGCCTTTGCCCACAACAAGCATGTCGCTGTCATCGACACCAACATCAGGAGAGTGTTGATCCACGAACTCAATCTTCCTGAGCATATCGGAAAAGCAGAACTTGAAGCCATTGCAAGGAAGTGCATCCCGAAAGGCAGGAGCAGGCTCTGGCATAATGCCCTTATGGACTACGGCGCAAAAGAGAAGACAGCAAGGAAGACCGGCATCAGGTCAGTATCAAAACAATCAAGATTTGAAGGATCGCAAAGACAGGTGCGCGGGGCAATCGTCAGATTGCTCCTTGAAGAGAACTCTGTCTCCCTTCGCTCATTGCAGACCCGGTTTCCTCGCGAAGATCTCTTCCTTATTCTTGCAAAGATGGAGCGAGAGAAGATGATACGAAAAAAGAAAAGGAGCTATATCTTAGCTTAACAGGCCGACCTTCTTCCCTGCTGCAGTCATCTTCTCGACGCATTCATCGAGGTCCTTCTGCGTATGGGCAGCAGATATCTGGATTCTGATCTCGTCCTTGCCCTTCGGAACGACCGGATAGCTTATCTGGGTCGCGATGATGCCGTCGTCGAACAATGCCCGGGTCAGCTCGTTGGTCTTCACCGGATCGCCTATCAGGACCGGCTGTATGCCGTGGATGGAATCGACGGCGAACCGGAAGCCTGCGTCCTTCGCTTTCTTCCTGAAGTAGGTGATGTTGTCTTTGAGCTTGGCGAGCAAGGCTTTCCCTTCCTCTTCCTGGAGCATCCTGAAGGAGACCAGGGCTGCCCCTGCGGTGCCGGGTGCGATGGAGTTGGAATAGATGTACGTTGCTGCGCTCTCCCGCAGATAGTCGATCATCACCTGTCTGCCGGTCACATAGCCGCCGTCAGAACCGATGCCTTTTCCCATGGTTGCGACCAGGAGGTCGGGCAAGACCCCGGTCACATCCTGGCAGCCTCTTCCTCGGTCGCCCATGGCCGCGATGCCATGGGCGTCGTCGACGATCGTTATGACACCTTCTTCATAGGCATCATCATAGCTGTCGCAGACCTTCTTCATCTCGGCAAGGTCTGCATACTCTCCCAGCATGGAGAAGACACCGTCTGTTATGACCAGGACCCGCTTGAACTTCCCTTTATGCTCTTCCAATACTCGTTTCAGGTCATCATAGTCGAGATGTTTGAAGATTGCCTTGTTCTCCTTCGGGAGTCCTGCGACCCGGATGCCGTCTATGATGGAGCGGTGGTTCAGCGCATCAGAGACGACCAGGGTGTTGTTCTCCACCACTGAGTCCCGGGACTGTCCTTTGATGAAGCAGTGGATGACCGCCATGTTGGCGGCGAAAGAAGACGAGAAGACCATGGCTGCTTCTGCATCATGGAACCTTGCTATCTCCTTCTCCAGGTCGACGTGCACCTTCAGGGTCCCTGAGATGAACCTCACTGCTCCGGGACCTGCGCCGTACTTCTCTGAAGCCTCCTGTTCTCCTGCCTTCACTTTGGGATGGTGCCTCAGGCCGAGATAGTCGTTGGAGTTGAAGATCATGTAGCTCTTTCCCTGGACAATGCCTTTGGGTGCCCTGCCTTCCTCTTTCCGGAACCCTTCGATGATGCGCTCATGCCGCTTGGCGGTCTTGGCATTGTCGATCCTGTCGATCTCTGCCTGCAATGTCCTGTAGAAGTTTGCCTTGGTCATGGTGATTGCCCCCTGATGTTAATATGTCTTGGAGATATCCTCTCTTTTTAAGGTTTATTCCTCGCCGGGTCTAATACTCCGTTGCTATGCAACGATCAGCGAGGAATGACCAGAAAATCCGTTAAGAAAATCGGCGAATACCCCGCTATGTTGCGATTGGGTGGTTGATTTTTTAGGATTTTCTCGTTTATTCAAGAATTCGCAGGTGCTTGGATATTCTCCTGCTCTGTCTTCTTCTCGAGATCTTTGATCGCTAGGAGCTCTTTCCCGAACCGTTCACCAAGTGTTCCTGAATATTCCAGGACATGGATCAGGCTCGCCTTTGTTTCCTTGTTCTCCGAGAAGGAGCCCTCCTTGTTCTCACGGTAATAGAAACGGAACCATCTCTCGCTGTTGTGGATCTGTTTCTCCAGCTCTTCAGAGGACAACTGTTCGCCTTTCTGCACTTCAAAGAACTTCTGGGCTGACTGCACATCCTCCTCTTCTTTCGATAGGAACTTCTCGAAAGCATGCTGCAGATGACTCACATAGGTTGTATCCACGATGAGCTGATGCAGTTCCTGGTCTGCCCTATGCTCTTCTTTGACCAGCGTTCTTACCTTTTCCAGGAGCTCTTCGTTCTTCGCTTGCCGATTATTCCCCCTGAGCTCTTTCCAGAGGGCATGGATCTCTTTGTCTTCTTGTTTCAGATGAGCTTTCACCACCTTTTCAGCATCTTCCTGTCTTTTTCCGAGATTCCTGAGAATATCGATGATTTTCTTATTGGTCTTGTCCAGGTCTTCGAGGACTTTAACCAGGGCAGCCGATGTCTCCGTGATCATCTTTTCCTGCTCCTGGGCCAGGTCATCTCTCTGTGACTGAACTCCTCTCAGAGATGCAAGAAACAGTGCTCTGAACGTTTTTATGTCCATCCTGTCCTGGAGCTGGCCTTTTATCTTCTCCTGGACGGGTTCGAGGACGTCTTTTATCTGTACCGCGTTGAACCTGAACTGCTCCATGTTCGTCTTGAACACATCTTTGTTGCTGTTCCTGTTGGAGATGAAGATGTCCCTGAGGGTGTATTCTGCGTCCTTGGCTGATTTGCCTTCCTTCTTGGCAACCTGTTCGATGATGGTATGATAGGTCTTCTTGGTTATCTCATCAATAATCGCAACATATTTTCCTATCTTGATTTCTTTCTCTCTCCACAGCCGGTTGTCCTTGAATTTCTTCGTCACGAGCGTCTGCCCATCGTCTATGATCTGGTCTATGGGTGGGACGGTCTTTCCTTGTTTTGGCTTCCTGAAATGCTTCCATACCCTCCAGCCGGTGATGATGATCAGAAGGATGACGAGATACGGGAGATAATCGGTCCATGAGTTCCCTTTCTGCTGGTTCTCTGTTTTCTGCTGTTCTGTTTTTCCTCCTGGTTCCTGTTGGGCCGGGTTGTTTTGCGGGATATATTGAGGCGGTCTTGGTTTCAGATCCTTTATGGACGTCTCTATGGAATCCAGGTCCTCCCCGGGCTGGTAGGGTTTGCTCTCATCGCTTGATGGGCTGGTGTCGCTCCCCTGGCTTTCCGGCTGGATAATCCTTACGCCTCCTGATGAGGGTCCTCTGCTCTCCCCTGCTCCATTGAAGGTGCCTTTCTGGTAGAGATAATATCCTGTCCCTCCTATCAGCAGCAGTATGATGATGAAGACGAACAGTTTCCCGGATCCGCCTTTCTGTTCGTCAGCCAT
>JAADFO010000016.1 GCA_013152815.1 Nanobdellati archaeon | reverse complement strand
GCAGCTTTCCTGGTGAACAGCTTGAAGCCGCACTGGCTGTCTTTTATTCCGGGAAGCAGCAGGACCCTCGTGATGATGGAAAATATCTTTCCGGGAATCCTTCGGTACCAGGGCTGCCTTATTCTGATATCTGATCCTCTGAGATTGCGGGAACCGATGAGGACATCGAACCTTTCTGCCAGCGGAAGGAACTTGTCAAGCTCTTCGATGGGTGTGGACAGGTCAGCATCAGAGAAGAGAAGGAGGTCTCCTCTGGCCTTTCCCATGCCGAACCGCACAGCAAAGCCTTTTCCCCTGTTCTTTCCGTAGGAGACCAGACGGATATGGCGGTCCTTTGCCTTTTCGACTATTGTCCTTGTCCTGTCATTGCTTCCGTCATCGACGATGATGATCTCATAGTTGAGCCTCTTCCTGTTGCAATACTCTTTGATGGCCCGGAGTGTGCTTCCTATCCTGTTCTCCTCATTATATGCCGGTATGATTATGGACAGCAGTTGCTTTCTTTTCACTTGGAGATCCCCGATGCAAGGTAACACTTCAGGTTATATTCTTTTCGTCTGTTTGAGCCAGACTCTCGGCATCTTGTCAGTATCCTAGCAAGAGTAAAGTATATAAATGCCTCAGAATCACAATCTTCCCATAGAACTGCACATAGAACTGCATAGAGGGGGTAATGTTTCATGAAAGTAGTCATTCTTTGTGGTGGGAAAGGCACCAGGTTGCGTGAAGAGACAGAGTTCATACCTAAGCCACTCGTTGAAATAGGGAACAAGCCCATTCTCTGGCATATCATGAAGATTTATGCTTCCCAGGGGTACAAGGATTTTGTCCTGGCACTTGGCTATAAGGGGGAGCTGATTAAGCATTATTTCAAAAATTACCAGTGGATGTCCCACGATTTTTCCATGAATCTGAAACATCCAGATGAACTCACCATCCACAAGAAGGACATGCTCGACTGGAACATCACCTTTGTCGATACAGGAAAGAAGACACTGACAGCTGGCAGGCTCAAACGGGTAGCTCCACATATTGATGGGGACCGGTTCATGTTGACCTATGGAGACGGGCTTGCAGACATCAACATCAAGAAGCTTCTGGCGTTTCATGAGCAGAAGAAGAAGCTGGCGACCATAACTGGCCTTCATCCTATCTCAAAATATGGTGTCCTCAAGGTCGATGGGGGTCTTGTCTCCGAATTCAAGGAAAAGCCCATACTTGATGATGTCATCAATGGAGGGTTCATGGTCTTTGAGAAGGCCATCTTTGACCGTATCGATGTGAAACAGGATGCCATGCTGGTCGACAAGACCCTTCCCGATCTGGCCAAAGAAGAGAACCTGGCCATCTATCATCATGAGGGTTATTGGCATTCCATGGATACCTATAAGGACTATGAAGATCTGAATGAAGCGTACAGCGAGGAGCATATCCCATGGCGGACGTGGTAAATGACAGGTTTTGGGAAGGCAGAAAAGTCTTCATCACAGGAGCCTCTGGCATCGTCGGTTCTTGGCTCACAAAAGCCCTCATCCAAAAGAAAGCAGACATATCAATCCTTTTGAGGGATCAGGTTGGCCATTCAGAACTTTTCCTTTCTGGCGATGTTTCCAAGGTCAACATTGTGCGGGGTTCTTTGGAGTCCTATGATGATATTGAACGGACGCTTAATGAATATGAGATTGACACGGTCTTCCATCTTGGCGCGCAGACCATCGTTACGACTGCTCTGAGAAGTCCTCGTTCAACCTTCAATGCGAATGTGGTCGGTACATGGAATATGCTGGAAGCGATCCGTCTCAGCCCGCTGGTGGAGCGCACGATCATCGCTTCCACCGATAAGGTCTATGGTTCCCATGAAAAACTGCCCTACACTGAAGATTTTGCCCTGAAACCGCTCCATCCTTATGATGCTTCAAAGGCAAGCGCAGATCTCCTTGCTCAGACATATGCCCATAGTTATGGGCTCCCTCTTCATATCACGCGATGCGGCAATATCTACGGCGGTGGAGACACAAATTTTGACCGTCTTATTCCCGGAACAATCCGTTCGATTCTTCGTGGTCAACGACCCGTCATCCGCAGCGACGGCACGTTCCAGAGAGATTATCTTTATGTTGAGGATATTGTTGACGGTTATCTGAGAGCAGCTGAGCATCTGGATGGTAAAGCGAAGTCTGACATCTTCAATTTTGGCATGAACAGGCCTTTATCCGTGTTGGAGGTCGTCGCTGCTATCCAGAAAGTGATGGGGTCACGACTCCAGCCGCTCATCCAAGACAAGGTAAAGAACGAGATCCATGATCAGTATCTGTCAAGTGAGAAGGCAACAAAGATGCTCGGTTGGAAACCACGTACCTCGATTTCAGAAGGTCTGACGATGACCATTCCTTGGTATCGCAAACATTTCGCATAGCTATCAAAGAATATCTGCTGAAATCATCTTTTCAGATGCACTTCATCAGGAAAACAACAAGCCAACACGGAGGATGAGACAATGATCGATGGTGTCTCCATAAAACCACTGAAGCAGATTCCTGACGAGCGAGGAAAGATCATGCACATGCTCAGGAATGATGACCCTCTTTTCGAGAGGTTCGGCGAGATCTATTTCTCTGTGGTCAATCCCGGGGCAATCAAGGCCTGGCATATCCATAGGAAGATGACTCTCAACTATGCGGTTGTGAAAGGTCAGATAAAGCTTGTGCTATTCGATGACCGGAAGGATTCACCGACAAGAGGGGAAATAATGGAGCTTTTCATCGGAGAGGACAACTATACGCTCGTGAAGATACCGCCCATGGTCTATAATGGGTTCAAAGGAGTAGGGTCGATCCCTGCCATCGTGGCCAACTGTGCAACAGAACCCCATGATCCAGATGAGATCATGAGAGAAGATCCTTTCACCAAAAAGATACCCTACTCCTGGGAGTTGAAGCATGGCTAAGGAACATCTGGTCATAACAGGTTCTTCGGGCTTTGTCGGTTCGAATCTTTATCATGCTTTGAAAGGGAGTTTCAGGGTGACCGGTCTTTCGCGAAATCCTTCTCCGACCACCGATGAGCTCATAGATCTTACCGATGCAGAAAAGACCCTTGTTCTTGTGTCAAGGCTGAAACCAGACATCATCATCCATTGTGCAGCGCTCACCAATGTTGAGTACTGTGAGACTCACCAGGAAGAGGCCCGCCTGAACAATGTCCAGGCCACTGCAAACATTCTCAATGCGATAAACAAGGAAACCTATTTTATCTATCTTTCGACCGACTATGTCTATCCTGGTACTGATGGTACTTACACTGAAGAAAGTCCTGTCCTTCCTGGTTCGTATTATGGCCAGACCAAGCTTGAAGCAGAAAAACTAGTAAGAAAACAGCAGGAGCATGCACTTATCCTACGCTCAACCGTAATCTTTGGATGGGACCCCCACGGCCATAATTTCTTCATGCAACTCTACCGGAAACAGGCTTCCAAGGAAAGGATGCTTGTGCCGAGCGATCAGATCAGCAACCCGACCTACATAAAGACCTTGGTGGAAGTGATACGGCGAAGCATCGACAAAGGTCTGGAAGGGACCTATAACGCAACAGGAAATGTCGCTCTCGATCGATATCATTTTGCCCTGCGTATAGCTGATGCTTTCGGTTGGGGCACTTCGTTTATCCATCCTGTCCTGACCACCGACCTGGGGCAGGTCGCTCAGAGACCACTGAACTGTAGCACCGTCAATGCACTTATCCAAAAGCGTCTTGGATTCTCCCTGCCCTCATTGGACAAAGAACTCGATGATCTGAGGTCTGTCATCGCAGACATCAATGTCAAGGAGGCAATCCCGTGACCGAAGGCCAAGAACAATCCGACATGCTGAAAAAAGACATCCTGAAGAAGATTGGGGACTATTATGGCCTGAGATTTCAGAAGCCGGCTTTCTCCAAAGACAACCCGAAGATTCCTCCCTCTGGCAAGGTGTTCGATGAGGAAGAGCTCATCATGGCGGTCGATGCTGTCCTCGATGGCTGGTGGACAGAAGGACGGTTCCATCGGGCATTCTCTGCAGAACTCGCATCATTTCTCGGACTGAAATATGTGGTCCCTACCAATTCGGGTTCTTCTGCAACGCTGTTGGCCGTCTCTGCATTGACCTCACCCCTGCTTCCTGAAAAGAAGCGGCTGAAAAAAGGGGATGAGATCATCACCGTCGCTGCGGGGTTTCCCACGACCGTCAATCCCATCGTCCAGAACGGTCTCTTGCCTGTCTTTGTCGATGTCGAACTGGGCACCTATAACGCTTCTGTTGATAAGATACGGGCGGCCATCGGAGAGAAGACACGGGCAGTCTTTCTTGCCCATACGCTGGGCAATCCTTTTGATGTATCTGCAGTGAGAAAGCTCTGCGATGAACATGGTCTTTACCTGATCGAGGATTGCTGTGATGCGCTCGGTTCGACCTTTGATGGAAAGAAGGTCGGGACATTTGGTGATATGGCTACCTTCAGTTTCTACCCCGCCCATCACATCACAACCGGGGAAGGCGGAGCTGTGGTGACCGACAAACCCCTTTTCAAACGTGTCCTGGAATCCCTGCGTGACTGGGGACGTGACTGTTGGTGCGATCCGGGACATGATAATACATGTGGCCAGCGCTTTGGATGGAAACTTGGCGATCTTCCTTTGGGGTATGATCATAAATACATCTATTCCCATCTGGGATATAATCTGAAATGGACAGATATGCAGGCTGCCATAGGACTTGCCCAACTGAAAAAACTTCCTGCTTTCCTGCAGCAAAGAAAGAAGAATTTCGACCAGATGAGCAGGTTGCTCCGTTCCCATGAGGACTTCCTGCTGCTTCCCCAAACGATTCACGGATCCGACCCTGCTTGGTTCGGTTTTCCCATAACCATGAAATGGAGTTCGGTGAAGCGAAAGGATTTGGTTATTTTTCTCGAGTCGAAGGGAATCATGACCAGGATGCTTTTCGGAGGAAACCTGACACGCCAGCCTTACTTCAAGGACATCTCTTATCGTGTTTCCGGGAAACTCACTAATACGGACATTATCATGGAACAGACCTTTTGGATAGGTATCCATCCCCAGCTTGGCAAGGAAGAGATGGACTATGTAGGATCCTGTTTCCGTCATTTCTTCAAGAATCTAAAACATTGATGTATCCAGATTGTATTTCTGAACAGAAAGGAGAAAAGAATATGATTCCCCTGTGTGTCTACGCCCGTCCCCTTGACTCTCCGTCGACGACGCCTGAGCAGATGAGGTGAGCGACACGGATGGGTTCAGGGACATAGGCCCGGGTGGTCACGGTCCGGAGGATGAGCCTTGCGGTATCCGGATGCATCCCCTTGACCTGGAAATGGATCTTACCTTCCCTGCGCACTTCTCCTGCTTTCTCCAGGAGTCCGATCTTCTTCTCCATCTTCAGCTTGCGGAGTGCCCGATGGATCTTCTTGAAGTCGGGATAGTTCCGCATGACCACGATGACCCCTATCCCTGTCGTCTTGTTCAGGCGTTCCACATCGATGACGTTGAACCCTCCGACGGCGATCCCGTCGAGGATGAGTGCCTGGAGCTGTGGCTTGAATTTCGTACGGTTGACCATCTCGATGATCTTCTTCGTGGCATTGTTGCCGTCGACTCTCGCCTTGGTGGAGACGATACCGTCCATGAACTGGCCTCCCCGGAAGATGGTCCCCAGGATCATGGTATCTCTTCGTGAGCCCTTGGTGAAGGGCGCATCATCGATGCCCATCACCCTGACCTCTTTCTTGATGACGCTTTTCATGTTCTTGTCTCTGTTAGGTCGTTTTTGTCCATTTCGATGCTCCTGCAGATGTGTAGTCGTAACGGTACTTATTTGGCCACGATGAGTGTGCTTGAGAGCTTGACCTCTGAGAGATTTCGGACGTTCTCCATGACAAAGGTGGCGAGACTTTCCGGGTTCTCTGATTCGATCTTTGCCATCAGGTCCCATTCTCCGAAGACGATGTGGGCTTCCTTCACTTCCTCATGTTCGAGGAGCTTGTCCATGATGACATCTTCTTTCGGGTTCTTCAGCGATATCATGACGTACGCTAGCATATGACCACCTCCTCAAGGAAAATCCTTCCGGGTTTAAAACCTTTATGTCTCCTTCTCCCTGTTTCTTCTTCTTTTTCCTCCCTGACGTCCGACTCCCGGTCTTTTCCTCGCTCTGTTCCTCTGTCCGGCTGTTCATATGATGAAAAACTATTTAAATGGCTCTGTTGTCTGAAATCTCATTCATCCATGCTTTGCCCGTCCTTGTCGTGGTCACCATGCGCTTTTACTTCGTCGACAACGTACTCTATGATGAGATCTTCTTCGCCATAATCCTCATCCTGGCCGGTCTTCTCCTGGGGAAGATTGTCTATCTGATATTCCACCGCATATTCGCGAGGATCGCGGCCAAGACCAAGACCCAGCTTGATGACATGATCATCAATGCTGTAAAGACCCCCATCTCGGTCCTAGTGATGCTTCTTGGCCTTCTCTTCGGCCTCCTGAACATCTCTGTGCTTGATAGCTATGACTCCTGGATACGGGGCATCTTCTGGGTCGTCTTTGCCCTGGCTTCTCTCTGGGTCCTTCGGCGTCTCATCAATGTGGTGCTGGATTGGTATGCAGATGAGATAGGACACCGGACCAAAAGCGAGGTGGACGGCCGTATCTTTCCCATGCTCAGGAAGGTCATCAATATTGTCCTCTATGTCATCCTCTTCATCATGATCCTGGACCATTTCAACATCGAGATCTCTCCGCTCATCGCTTCGCTGGGCGTGGCTTCCCTCGCTGTCGCCCTGGCCCTTCAGGATACCCTCTCCAACTTCTTTTCAGGCATGTACATCCTCGCCGACCGGCCGGTCCAGATTGGCGACTACATCAAGATGGACGGCGGGGAAGAAGGGTATGTGGAGCATATCGGCTGGCGTTCCACCCGCATCCGTAAGCTCGGCAACAATTACATCATCCTGCCCAACTCGAAACTCGCCAATGCGGTCATCACCAATTACAACATGCCGACCCGGCCCCTCTCTGTCCTGACCTATTGCGGGGTATCCTATGCTTCCGACCTTGAGAAGGTCGAGAGGATATCCCACGATGCGGCGGTGAAGACACGGGACAGTTTCGAGGGAGCATACAAGGATTTCGACCCGCTGATACGTTTCTACGAGTTCGGGGATTCCAACATCAACTTCAAGATCATCATACGTGCCAAAAGCTATGTCGACAGGTTCAGGCTCCAGCACGAGCTCATCAAGAACCTTAAGGCTGCCTTCGACAAGGAAGGCATCGAGATCAGCTGGCCTGTCCGAAAGGTCTTTTACGGCAATGAAAAGGGCTGACGTTCTCCTGTTTTGTTCTCTTGTTTTCATTCTTCAGATGTCCTGATCCGGGCAGGACATGAGCATAACCTATAAAAGTCCTGCATGTTCTTCTCTGCCTATGAAACCGGTGCTTTTCTTTCTGGTGATCCTCTCGGTCACACTGCTGTTCCTTGCTGCCTGCACTCCCCGGGAAGATCCGCAAAAACAGAAGCATCTTGCCCGGATCCTTGAAGAGGGCATCGGAAACGGGGTGAGCAAGGACATGCTTCCCTACGAAGACCCCGACCTCAACACCAAGTACAGCCCGCAGATCTATCGGAGCGAGAAGACAGGGAAGACCGAGATCGTCCTCACCATCGACAAGGCCAAATATGTATTCCCCTACGATGAGCAGTTCAAACAGGATCTTCTCCTGATCGGAAGGCGTCTTCCCCCCAAATCGACCATCCTCACCTGGTGGCCACATGCAGGCATGGTGATGGCCTATACCCGTTCCTATGTCGTCGCTTTCGCTCCATCGCTCGAATCGTTCGATATAGGCGAGCTATCCCACAGTGATTGGTCCCCTTCGTATCTTTCCCCTGATGAGGACCTGCGGAATATCGCCCAGGCCTTCCTGACCACCGATCCTGTGGAGACTTCGAATATCCTTGATGACTATGCTGCCAACTATGTCCTGATCTTCAATGATGATGAACAATATCTGGACGCTTTCTACGAGCATCTGGGCCGTTCTGTCTCCGAGCATTTTGAAGGGGATCACCTGTCTCCGCAGGGACGGATGTCCATGTTCAACAGGATGCTGCGGCAGGAGCGGATCGACGGATTTGCGCGGCTCGATGTCGGCGATGCCGTGTCACTATACCAGAGGATAGGCCGTTCAGATTCCTAAACCTTTATATAGCTCAACATCGGCCAATGTTGCATGAACCGCTTCCTTGAGATCCTTTGGGAGTATAAGCTCTTCATACTCCTTCTCATCGTGGTCGTGGTGTTTCTCATCCTCTATGTCGACCCTTCTGCCTTTACCCATGAGACCAAGGACTACGAGCTGGTCGACAACTGCGGACAGGGTCCTTCTGGACTGGGGATACAGCATACCATCATGGACCAGGGTGCCTGTGAGACCCAATGCTTCGGCACCTGTGAATCGAACAATATGAACGTCGTAGGTGCTTCTTTTAGCGAAAAGGCGCAGGGAGAATGCAATCTCTGCAGCTGTGTCTGCGGTTGAGCCTGTCTCTGTTCTCCTCTGCCTGTCTTCCCCTTTCTTCAGCTTTTTAGTTTTTTTCTGCTTTCTTTCACTGCATAAATGATAAAAGTCATACTTAAGATATAAATCACTTATAAGATTTATAACAGAAAGATATATAAATCATAAATATGATAAATATCATCACCTTGGCTGGACAACGTATCAACCTGCGGCTTGACCCTCATGACCATGCGAGAGCGAAGGCCATAGCCGCAGTCAAAGGATTGAACTTGCAGGAATACCTCAGAGACGCCCTTCAGGACCATATCAAGAGACAGGCGACGACACACAAAATTGGCCAACGTCAACATCCGGCTTGACAAGGAGCTGCATAGGCAGGCGAAGATCATCTGTGCCCTCAGAGGTATCACTCTTTCTGAATTCTATCATGAGATCCTCAAAAGGACGCTCGACAAGGACATCCGCCTGTTGGAGGATATCCTATGAGAGATCATCCTGCTGTCCAACAGACCGGTCGGGTGAACATCTTCCTCGATGAACCCCTTCACCGACAGCTGAAGGTCGTCGCTGCCATGGAGGGGAAGACCCTGCAGGAACTGGTGGCCGAACTGGTCGATGAGCAGGTGGCAGAGGATAAGACTCTGGTCAGGAGGCTGATAGGATGAAGCCGGCCAGGAAGCGGATCAACATCCCTCTCGACCAGAAGATCCATCTGCAGGTCAAGGTCATCGCTGCGATAAAAGGACTCACCCTGAACGACTATCTGGTCAAAGCGATAGAGAAACGGCTGAGGAGGAGATCATGAGACGAAGGACCTCAGCAGCCACAGTACCGTTCTTCCTCCTCTCGTCCCTGCTGTTTGTCCTGATGATGGCCTTGCCTTCAGGCGCCGTCTCCACAGAGATGCTCTATCTCTCCTCATCCACCATCTGCTCTCCGGGACCGGACAGTGCCCTTTCCCTGGCCATCAATGTCCGGAACGACGGCAACACCACCATCAACAACCTCACGGTCTCTCTGGTATCTGACAAGCAGCTCTCCGTGGGTTCCAACGGGTTCGGCCTGGGTTCGCTGGGTCCTGGGCAGCTGATCTCTTCCACGCCGCCATGGAACATCCTCTGCAGCGGATCCCAAGCAGGAGACCATCTGTTGAGCCTCAACTACAGCTGGGTGGAGAACGGCACGTCCATGCATGCATCGAGCATCGGCGATGCGACGGCGCTCCTGAAGGTCAACGGCATCTTCCCCTTCATCGAGGCGATGGCTCCCCGGGATCAGGTGGATTCTTCAGAGGTGCTGCTTGTCGTGAACACCACCGATGCTGCCCACTGCCGTTTCCATACCTATGATGTGCCCTATGATCTCATGCTCTTCGATATGGTTGGCGAGAGTAAGACCCATTCTTATACGCAGGTCCTGGGCGATGGGTCCTATCTCTACTATGTGCGGTGTGAAGACACCGGAGGCAACCAGAATCCGACCTCAGACGTCCTGTCCTTCACGGTGGACACCCGGCCGCCCCATTTCATCAGCCTGCTTCCCTCTGGCACGTTGACCACCACCGATGTGCTCATCAACGTGACCACCGACGAGGAGACCGACTGCCGCTATTCGTTCACCCATTCTGCCTTTGACCAGATGGAGCATTCCTTCGGTTACCTGAACAAGGGCCACTCTGACCGGCTGTCCCTCCAGGAGGGTTCCTACACGCTCTATGCGGCCTGCAAGGATCCCGCAGGCAACCTCGCCACCGACGTCGTACAGTTCACCGTGGTGACGCCTCCCATCGCATCCATAACCATTACGCCGGCCTCTCCCCTGAGACCGGGCCTGCTCGACATCAGCCTCACCACCAACAAGGCGGTCCAGGGGATACCATCACTGTCCTACCGTTTTGATGATGCTCCCTCCACTCACACACGGTCAGCCTCGAAGGGTTCGGTTCCTCCTTCAGCGGCTATGCCATCCTCCCTGATAACAGTGCCCGGCGTATCGGTTCCTTCTCGTTCTCTGCTACGAGCACCCAGGGCATCGTCGGCTCACAGATCGAGAGCGGGAGGCTGTTCATCGTCGACGGAGAATCTCCCGGGATGCCTGACGGGTTCAAGGTCACGCTCCAGAACGATAGCACGGTGCGGCTTCTCTGGTTCAGCCAGGATGACGATGTGGACCACTACAACCTCTATCGGTCCACTGAACCGCACGTCAGCTATGCTGACCTCTATACGAACACCAAGCAGATGGAATTCCTGGACCGCTTCATCACCGATGGCAAGACCTACTATTATCGGGTCGCAGCTGTCGATCAGGCCGGAAATCTCGGTGTGCTCTCACCCGAGAAAGAGATCAAGACACCCCGTGCAGAAGAGGAATCGACAAAGGTCTTTGTGCCACAGGTCAACAGGACAATCACCCTTCCGAAATCAGGGCTTGCGAAGGTCGAAGGACTCATCCGGTCTGTCGATCAGACCCTGCTCGACACTGAGGCTGCCCAGGATACCTTTGATCAGAAGCCGTCTGATCTTCAGTCCTCTGCCGAGAGGATGGATATCTTCTCGACGCTGGAATCCTCGCTCCTGACGCTCAGGGAGATGAGGGGTTCTCTCGACGCCCTCAAATTCGTTGACCCTGCATCCATAGGGAGCGAGCTCGCGAAGAAAGAGCTGGAACTCAAGAAGCTCCGTCTTTTGACTCCCCAAGACATGCAGCTGGTCAAGCGGAGCGAGCTTCAGGAGATCCTGACGACGGCCATGATGGAGACGGCACGATCCTTTGTCGAACACCGGTTCTCCCTGTCCGCTGACCAGTCGGCAGCGTTCCTCACGCTCATCTCCCAGGAGGCTAGGAGTTACACCGTCAACAAGACCATCTCCGAGCTGCAGGTCTCCTATCTTGATGGCGACCCCAAGGAGTTCATAACCGTGGAAAAGAACATCGGAGGCCCCGAAGACGTGTCGCTCATGGCAGAGCTCTTCCCTTCAGATCTCGCCCTGGCAGGGCCGCACATCCAGCTGGAAGGCAAGGACTACGCTGTCTCGGCCGACACGCCCTATGTCTTGCTCGGCAGCTACACTTCCCATGTGGCCTATCATTTCGAGAGCGCCGATTTTGAAGATGCCAAGAAGGCGGTCACGCTCCTGCTGTCTGAGGATGTGATGGACAGGATGGGCCTGTCCGGCAAAGAGGCTCTTTCTCCCGGGGCCGACAGGGCAGGCGGCACTGATGCTGCCGGCAGGAGCGGAACGCATGCCTCTGCCGAAGATTCCCTCGGCGGCGTGACCGGGAAGAGCGTGCTCAAGACCCGGACCAGTCCGCTTTCCATCTTCTTCGTGGTCCTGGGTGTCCTGATCATCCTCGGCCTGGTAAGCTATTATGTCTGGCTAAGGCTGACAAGGACCGGGGCGCATCCGAATGTCGACGATGAGCTCCGCAAAGAGCTGGACGAGCTTCAGGACCTGACCGGCAAGTCTCCCGGTCCATCCGGTGCCTTGTCTGGTACGGACTCTTCTGGCGGTGTCCTGCCCGCAGCACCTGGTGAGACCAAGAGCGTGAACAAGGCAGAAGCCAGGATCCCTGCTGTCGAGGCTGCTGCCACGACCCGCTCTGCTTCCTCCCGCAGGCTTTTTCCTGCCGAAGAGCTGGAGGCGAAGGAACAGCTGGACCAATTACTGAAGAAGGCGTACCAGGCGCTCAGGGAGGGACGGCCTGAACATGCCAGGGCCATCTATGTCAGGATACAGGTCATCTACAGGACCCTCTCTTCAGGTACACGACATTCCTATGAAGATCGCATCCTGCAGCTTCACAGTTCGGTCAATATCTCTTCGGTGAGACGGCTTTTCGAGAAGGGCTACGGTTTCCTCGATCAGGGAGATGCCCGTTCTGCTGCCATGGTCTATGGTGAGATAAAGGAGATCTACAGCAAACTGCCGAAGGAATTCCAGAAGAAGATGTTCGCGCCATCCATGCGGTTCTATCACCGGCTCTCCTGGAAACAGCTCTTCGGCAAGGACGAGAAGGCGGGATCCCATGGCTAGGCCTACCCCGAAAAAGCCAATGTATCTCGTAGAATGTTTCAATGAATCATTCAATAAAATGAGTATAGTGGTTCGTCATGTTATGTATTTGTGTACTTAATTAATCAGTTAATCAGTGTGTGAAGATTTATAAAGGCGGTCTTGCATCACCATGGTCATGGACAACAGCCATCCTGGACAGATGGGGAAACATCCTCTGAAGCTTTTCTCCATCATGCGCTCCCCCCTGCTTTTCTTCCTGCTTTTCTTCCTCTTTGTTCCTCTGTTCGCAGAGGCCATATCCTTCGGCGCGAGTCCGGGCGTCCTCTCCTTCGACAACATGCTCCGTGACGGCTATGCTGAGCATCATGTCCTTATCAGCACCAATTCCCCGACACCCCTCAAAGTGGAAGGGGAACTCATCGGAAACTATTCAGACTGGCTCTCCTTCGAACCGGCCGATCTACGCTTCAACGTGTCCCGTTCGAAGCCTTTCCGCGTCAAGGTCATCGTCCGGCCACCTCCTGATATCTCCAGCGATCAATATCTCAGCTATGTGCGCTTTATCTCCCAACCCCTGGGCAGTGCGACCGGTGCTGTCGGGACATCACTTCGTGCCTCGGTCATCATACGCCTCAACCTGGGCATCACCGGCCGGGAGATCAAGCGATGCGTCGTCGGCGGCATCACCCTCCCTGTTGTCGAAGCAGGATATCCCCTGCTCTTCTCCTCAAAGGTCATCAATCTGGGCAATGTCCGTATCAGGCCGAAGGTCACCCTCGATGTCTGGGACCGCTTCCAGGAGAAGCTGGTGACCACCTTTGACTTCCTCGGACCCGAGATCCTTCCTACGGTCACCGCTTCTCAGGTCAGGGAGCTTCCGACCGACCTTGAACCAGGCCAATATTGGGGTTTTGTGAAGGTCGAACCCTGCGGCTATTCTGGTCTCCTCACCTTCGACGTCGCCAGGAAAGGGGATATCGTCGACAAGGGCTCCTTGGACAGTGTGTCGGCGAAGACCTGGGCTCTGGTCAATGAGACCATCCCTGTCACTGCCCGTTTCACCAACCTGGGCGAACGCTTCGTCTCAGCGAGATTTAAGGGGACGGTGAAGAAAGAGGATACCATCGTCGAGCTCCTGGAATCTGACGAGCTGCGCGTAGAACCTCAGGAGACCCTTGACCTGCAGACGTTCTTCGTCCCCCACAAGCCAGGGGTCTATGAAGTGTCGGGCAAGGTCCTCTACAACCGGAAATTGACCTTCGAGAAGGGCACCATCGTCAATGTCAACCCCACTCCTCGCATCATCACCTCCACCATCATCAACATCCTCCCTCTTTTCATCTATGTGCTCATCTTCTTCATCATCATCTTCCTCCTCTTCAGGATACGGAGAGAACGGAAAAGATACCGGACAAGGCACAACAGACATCGTGAATGAGGACCCATGGACCAGCCTGCGAAGCAACAGGAGATAGATGAGGCCTATGCATCAGCGAGAGAGGAGCTTACAGCGCTCTTCCTCCAGAAGCAGGAACACGGAGTGCCCCGAGAGGAAGCAGAAGCCTGGCTGAAGAAAAGACTTATTAAGGCGAGAGAACATTACTATGAAGAGAGCAGGCAGGAACTCAGGGAGACGGCGCAGAAAGAGAGGACCAAGAAACGCTTCGGCAGGCTATTCAAGTTCATGGAGCGGCTGCGGAGTCAGTTTGAATGATGAACAGCATACAGACACAGGCAAGATTCCACCTTTCCAACACACACATCTCTCTCATCATGTCCCTTTTCATCCTCGCGTTCTTTTATTTCATCTATCGCTCTGAGAGCGATTTCTTGAGTTATCTCATCGTGATCCTCGGCCTTTTCCTTTTCATGACCTTCACTCTGGTGAGCTTCTATCTTATCAGGAACCAGCTCAGCTACGGCATCTACGCCTCGTTGGCCATAGCTTCTGTCCTTCTTGTCCTGCAGCAGATAAATTTCCAGTTCCTCCATGACCCGACATTTCATGCTGTCATGATGCTTGGCGTCCTCACCCTCTTCATGTTCATAGCGCTCTTCAAACTATGGCTGCTTCTTTCCAATGAGAATTGAGATGCTGCAAGGGGGAAACCGGAAACCCCCTATCAGAACAGAATCTGTCTGCTGTATCTTTCTGAGACTACAGGTGCCTTGTCATGACCGAAGCCATCTGCATGGGGCTCTTCGCATGGGCCACTTCTGAGGAGAGTTCCTGATTGTGGAAGACGTCCCGTATCCAGTTGGTGAAATGGTTCTCCGGATGGGTGTAATGCCTGAATTCATCCATGGTCATCATGGATACGATGTTCGCCAGCTCCTTGAGCGAGTAGATCTTTCTCCCATCCTTCAGGACAAAGGCCTTGTCCAGTGTATAATGATGTCTCTTCTCGGTCGCGATGTTCTTGAAGGTCCTGTGGTGTTCGACCGTGTGTGAACGCTTATCATCCTGCACCTGCTTCATGAGATCATGCTCTCTTTTGAGGGCCACCAGCTCCTTGGTCTTCAGCTCTATCTCTGCCTCGTTGTTGCTGATGATGATCCTGAGCCTGTCGAGCTGTTTCCGGTCGGCCACCCAATCCTTTTCAAGGGCTCCGAGCTCTCTTATCTTCGCCTTGATCTTCTTCTCGACCTCGATGAGGCTGGGCATGTCGATGTCCTGCTTCTCGATCTTGTCGATCCAGTACTGGCGCATCTCTTTCAGCACCTGGGTCGAGTTCTTGGCTTTGTTCAGCCGTGTCTCTATGTCCCTGAAGAAGCTGTCCTGGTCTACCGGCGGTGCCGGAGCGGCGGGGACGTCTCTTTTCTGTGTGGCATCCTGCTCTCTCTCCTCGTCCTGGTCCCCCGGGCTTCCCAGAGGTGCGGTGTCGGGTTCGATATCAGGAAGTTCTTCAGGTATGGCTGAATCCTTCCCTGATGTTGGTTTGTCTGTCTTCTGCTCAGAACTCTTCGGCTGCTCTGCCTGCTCGACGATCTCTTCGGCAAGGCTGGGCAGCTCCTCTGGAAGATCATCTACTCGAGTATCGGTCTTCTTCGTATCATCTGTCTTTTTTCCGAATATTGCCAATATGACCCCCTAACCATAGTTGCCAGCGTCATGCTATTTTATAAACTTTAGTCACTATCACCCGGTTGCTACATGTATGTCATCCTGCTTCCCTGCTTCTGCTTCAGGGGTCGAAACCTTTATAATCCTAGTTTCTGACATGGACACCATGAGAGGTATCCCTACCCGATGGCTGACACCGTTCTTCTTTCTCCTGGCTATCTCTCTTGTCCTGGTCAGCAGTTTCTTCCTGACAGCTGACCGACCGGACAGGACGTTATCAGAGAACAAGGTGACCGGCAAGGTGGCGACCCGGCTTTTCGTCATCTCGTCCTATCCCCTGGAGTGCAATACGACGCTCATCCAGGGCTACAATCTTTACGAGCTGCATTGCATCCCTTCCAACGCATCTCCCTCGTCGGTCTTCAGGGACTATCTGAGCAACATCACCTCCATCCATACCTATCACGCCGGATCGGACGATCCCTGGTCGGCCTATAATCCCCGGCTTCCTTCGTGGGTGGTCCAGGACCTCACCTCCCTGGAACGCACCCAGGGCTATTGGATGAGGATGTTCTCCAACACCTCTGTCTCCATCAACGGCACCTATTCCCTGCCGGTGCGAAACGACCTCATCCCCGGCTGGAACCTTGCAGGATACGCATTGCAGATACCGAAGAACGTCACCGATGCGCTTTCCGGGATCGATACGAAGTTCACGCTCATCCTGGGCTACAACGCCACCGATTCCATGGATCCCTGGAAGAGCTACGATCCGTCCATCAACGACTCCTTCAACGATCTCCACCGTTTCGAGCCCCACCACGGCTATTGGATCAACATGACTGCGAACGGCACATGGTATCTTGATGAATGATCGATGCGGAGATGGACAGGCAGAGAATGAAAACGCAGGAATGAAAAAGAAATGGAGACAGACAACATGGAGAAGGACGATAAGATGAAGAAGGAAAGCGGGATGATGCGACAGGCCAGGGTGCGTGCTATGCGTGCTGTCAGAATGGGTGCTATCCGAGTGAGTGCCATGAAAGCGAAAGTCAACCCCCTGCTTTCCTTGCTGGCGATGCTTTCCCTGCCTGCGTTGCTTTCCTTGCTGGCGATGCTTTCCCTGATGTCCCCTCCTGTCTCTGCCCAGGGCCCCGTGGCGTTCACCGATTTCTACGGGACCGTCTATATCGATGGACAGCCGGCTCCGGCGCATACTGAAGTGGTCGCGTCCGATCAGGAAGGGAGACCCTGCGGCCGTTTCGTTGTCCAGAAGACAGGGCTGTTCGGTTTCCTCAGCTGTCTCGACTATCCTCCTGCTTCCTCGGCACTGCCGGTCATGCGGCCGGGCCAGCAGGTCCTGTTCACCGTTGACGGAAAGACGGCCGTCGCTGTTGGGAATGTTTCCTGGCAGCCCGGTACACAGCGACGTCTCAAGCTGGTCCTGGAAGCTCATGCCGACAGGAAGGGCGGGCGCGGGCAGCCGCGTCAGGAGAATCCTTCCCACACGCCAAGCTTTCCCTTCTGGGCCATTGCCCTGTCCCTGCTTGTCTTTGCCGGAGTCGTCTTTTTCATCACCAGGGTTTCCAGAAAGAAGAGCTAAGAAGAGATGAGATTGTCTAAGGATCTGCAGATGGCCACACCAATGAACGGCAACAACCCACCCCGAAAGAAGCAAGGACGCTCCCTGTTCTTCGCTTCCTCCAGGTCATTTGGGAGAACAAGGATGACGTCAGGAAGACCCCTCCTGCTTGCTCTTGCACTCCTGCTTATCATCCTCTCCCTGTCGGTGTCTGCATATCCTCCCATCGCGACCGAGTTCTACGGAAATGTCACCGAGAACGGAAGCGTCGTCTCTTCGGGAACGATGATCACTGCCTATGATGGCGACGGGGTGCTCTGCGGTTCCTTCACCATGGTGCACGACGGCTATTTTGGGCTGCTTTCCTGCAACGGAGACGATGCAGGGACTTCGGTGGACGAAGGAGCGGTGACCGGAGAGAACATCACCTTTTTCATCGATGGGAATCCCACCCGACGGTTCTTCAACTTCACCTGGATCTCTGCCGCTTTCCAATTCGTCTCTTTGGACAGGAACTATCCCCCTGTCCTGTCCATCGATGACCTGCTCAACTCCACTGAAGATGTCCATTACACCTATGATGTGAATGCCACCGATCCGAACGACGATCCCTATGCCTTCAGTTCCAACGCGACGTTCTTCACCATCGATCCCCTGAACGGGCTGATCAACTTCACACCGACCAACGATGATGTGGGCGTCCATTCCATCAGCGTCGTCGTGACCGATGCCTTCGGGCTCACCGATTCCAAGAACATCACCTTCATCGTGGTCAACGTCAACGATCGTCCCTTCTTCGACCCGCCTCTTGAGAACAGGACCGTCCGCGCGAGGGACCTCTTCATCTATGACATCAATGCTACTGACATCGATGTCGGCGATACGCTGACCTATTTCGATAATTCCACCCTGTTCAACATCTCTCCATCAACCGGCCTGATAAATTTTACCCCTGCTGATGAACAGATAGGCAACCACTCCATCAACATCACTGCCTGTGACGATTCAGGCTCCTTCGACAACTGCACCTCTGCAACCTTCCTCTTGACGATCCTTTTCAGCAACCATCCCCCGATCCTCAGTCCCATCGGGAACCAGGAGGCCTATGTGGGGCTGGGTGTGCACCTTGACCTCAATGCGACCGATGCAGACAATGATACCCTGACCTTCTTCACCAATTCCTCGCTCTTCACCATCGATAACGTGACAGGGGTGATATCCTTTGTCCCGTCCGCTGCCATGGAAGGCCAGCACAGCATCATTCTGGGAGTTACCGACACCTACTACAACGTGACCGAGACCATCGTCATGACCATCTTCCCTGCGCTTGTCTGCGGGGATGACATCTGTTCCTCTGTCCTCATCGGTGAATCCTGCTATTCCTGTCCCCAGGACTGCGGGACATGCCCCCCGGGTACAGGAGACGAGGCAGGGGATGCCACAGGCGGCGTTGGCGGTGACACCGGAGGCGTCGAAGGCACGGGCGAATCCCAGGAAAGCACGACGGGCGAGACTTCTGGCCAGAGCGCCACCAGCGCTTCCGGAAGCAAAGGAGCAGGCATCAAGAAGCAGCACATCCCCGGTGTCTGTGTGCTGAACTGGACCTGTACTGACTGGGGACCTTGCACTGCAGGTTCTCAGGATAGGCTATGCACCGATTCCAGCAGGTGTGATGAGAAACATTCCAACGCGCTCAGGTCTGGCCAGTCCCTCAAGATCGAGGGTCCGGAAAAGCCCGAAGAAGTTCGTGCCTGTGTTGCACCCACCTGCAGCGACGGCATCCAGAACCAGGGAGAGGAAGGCATCGACTGCGGCGGGCCATGTGCAGCCTGCCTCATAGCTCCCATCACCCAATATCCGCTCTATCCTTTCCTTGAACATCCTGGTCTCGTGGGTTGCGGGGACGGGATCTGCTCAGCAGGAGAAGGCTGCGGCTGCATGCAGGACTGCCGGGTCTTCCCCCTGAGGTTCTTCCGTTATTTCGCTTTGCTCTTCCTCCTGCTCTTTCTCATCCTGCTGGTCATGAACTATACCCTGTACCGCCTTGGAGTCTATCGAAAGGGGCGGCTTGAGCAGCGTGCCAAGCGTCTCACATCTCTCTTAGGCTTCCTCCTGTTCATCCTTTCGGTATTCTCGCTCTATCTCTGGCTCTACGGCAGCTGTCTCTATGTGGTCCAGCGATTGATATGGCTGCCCCTTTTCCTGATCCTGGTCATCCCTCTGCTGTTCTATGAGTTGCTGCTCTATTTCGGCTATGTGGAATCCCGGAAAGTGCTGCGTATGAAACACCTTCTGCAGGGGCATGCCGACCGGCTTGCCATGCTCCGACGGATGGAGGAGACTTCCATCCGGGAGGTAGAGGTCCAGCTGACCAGCAGGATCTATGACCTGTTCAGGCAGAAGGACGAGCTTCTTGCATCGGTCCAGCTCACCGCTCTCTACAACGAGCTCATTCGGCTGGCGAAACATCGGGTCCAGGGCAAGGATGTGCATGAAGCAGAGTCGGCTTCACTGGCACTGCTCACCAGGATACTCGACCAGGGCATCTTGCAGAAGATCGCCGCGGATCGGGAAGATCTCAGGCCGCTGGTGAAGAAGATGGGTCTTCTCCGTGACTTCTTCATCGATAAGCGTGAGAATGAGAAGGCGCTCGAAAGGATGAGACTCGCCCTCGAGGTCGTGCAGAAGACAGAAGCGGCGAAGCGGTCAGGGAAGAAGACAACAGCGGGAAGAGGCCGTCGGTGAGACGTCGCCGGATGACTGATCAGCAGCGGGCCTGAGCCTGTTCACCTTCTGAACGGCAGAGAAGAAGGGCAGAGAAGAAGGGCAGAGAGGAAGAGAAGCCATCAGGGCGCTTTTCCGACAGGCTGTCCGTTCACCCGAAGGACAACCCCTGTCCCCTTGTCCACGTCGATGGTGAAATCGTTCTTGACAGTCTTATTGTCCTTGGTCGCTTCTGCGTGGAGGATGATGACATAGAAACCGGTCTCTTCATAGCTGTCCGGGCTCAGCTTGACCGTCGTCTGCACCAATGAGGAGCTGTTCTCTCCGCTGGGGAAGAACCTCACCCGTCCGCGGACGAACTGCAGGGCGGTCGTCGCTGCCTCTTCCTTGGTCACTGTCGTCGCGCAGCCCTGCAGCGTCGATATGATGATGAGAAGAAAGACACCGATCCAGAGGGAATAGCGGGAATAAGCCTGTCTTCCTGTCTTTGCCGGTCTTGGTCTTGCTCCCTTCTTGGGATGATGCTTCTTCATCCTTCGCTCATCACGCTTCTCTTTTGTCCAACAATCTAATCCCTTCCCTAGACCAGCTCCACATAGAAGTAATATGGCGTCGCACCGGTGAAGGTAGGCTCCCCTTTCTCTGGCAAGAGGATCTCATAGTCGAAGAACGAGCCGTTGGCGTAGCCGTAGTTGTTCTCGTCGATGATGCTCGTGTAGACCGTCGCATTGTTGCTCTGCTGGAACAGGACGACCTCTTCCCATGTTGAACCTCCCGCGCTCTGGGCAGTATCGTTGGCATAGAGGTTGGTGGAGAAATCACAGCTGTTGGCCGCGATATTTGTCGATCCGGCATAGAACTGGGCGTGGCTGTTGGCATCGTCATCGAACGTGGCTGAGATGTTGTCCACCAGCGTATAGCTGGGTGTGTGGTTCATGGCTGCCATCTCGATATCCAGCTGGCTGATATTGGCGCAGGTCAGGCTGCCCCAGGTGATGCTCGATGCCCGGGTGGCATAGACCTCTCCCTGCAGCGATGTGAGCGACCATTCATATATTGAGTAGTTGAACCCGTCCTCCAATACAAGGTTGCCTGATATGTTTCCGACATAGGCCTTCCAGTGGGGATTCTGCTGCCTGACATCAAGATTCATCTTCGCTATGACACCTCCTGTGTGGGAGCTGTTGTCTGCCAGGGAACCGGTGGCAGAGGAACCAGACGAGTGGGAGATGTAGTTGAGGGTGGGTCCGACGGGATCGGCGACTGTCCAGATCGCGAAGAGCGATAGCAAAAATATCCCGATGACGAGGCTCAGCGTGAAGCCTCTCCCTATTCTGATCCATTTCATTGGTCCCACCTCAGGTCTGGTTCGTTTCATGGTGATTGTTCTCTGTTCCTGTCGATCGTTATTGGTTGTTGCCGTTGATTGTGTTGCCTGTTGCCGATGTCTCTCCTGCCTAAGCAGGTATCGCTGAGAACACCAATGACCCGTTGCAGGCGCCTGACTCGGCTCCTATGGGTGCCTTGATCGCCCACCAGGTCGTGTTGGTCGAATTCCCAAGATCGTCCTCGTTTTGCCAGATAGTAAGGTTCCCGATGCCGTTCGTGAGCGGGTTGCTCGTCAAAGGGGTCATGTTGACGCTCCAGTTCGCACTTGCTGTGAGAGCATAGCGTTCCAGACCGACAGCGATGGTGCTCTGTTTGGAGCAGTTCATGGCGAGGTCGTCATGGAGCGATGACCCATAGCCTTCCACGCTCAGGTTGATGTGCATGTTCCCTGCGTTGGTGATGTTGACAGTCGTAGGACTCGAGACCTCAGTCACGTTCAGGACCCCATAGTCGACCACTGCGGTGTCCAGGTCTATGGCATAGAGCTGGGCGATGGTCTTGGTGGAATTGGCGAAGGCCTGGTCTGAGACGCTGGAATTGTCCTCTGCTTCGATGCTGCAGTTCCACGCTCCGGCATCGGCGTAGAAGTACACCTCGAACGAACAGGTGACCAGAGCGCTGTCGGCAAATCCGTTGTTCTGCATGATGCTGCAGGAGGTGTTCTCATAGCGTACATTGTTGTCGTTGGGGTCGCTGAAATTCCCTGCATGAAAGAGGGTTCCGTTGGATATGTTGACGTCGGTCCAGCCGTTGCTGTCGTTGACCGTGGCGTTGCAGAATATCCTGTCCGTGGTCCCGGGAGTCAGTATCATGTCGCCTCCGGCCAGAGAATCATTGTCGTAGATGAAGACATTATAGACGATGGGTGCTGCGTTGCTGATGTTGAGTTTTGTGAGGACCGTGGTGTTGGAGTAGTAGGTCTGGCCGATGACCGTCTGAGGGCTGGGAAGGAGGAGCAGGACGAGGAGCGTGAGCTGGAGAAGTCCCAGGGTCAGGAAGAGCTGTGTCCTGTATCTCTTCTTTTCCTGCTTTTCGGTGCCTGTCTGTCGGGTTCTCATCTTGGTCTGTTCACTTCCTCCTGGTCGTCTGTGATTGTTCCCTGATTTCCTGTCCTGTCTCTGCTTTTTGTCTGCTTTCTTGCTTTTTGTCTGGTTTTTTCAGCCTTTCACTGCAGTTCGACATAAAAGTAATAGGTCGTCGTGTCGGTGTTGCCGTGGCCGTCCTCTCCGACCAGCATCTGGAAATCGTACTTGTCGGTCCCGATCTTGAATCCGTCCTGTTTGCTCGTCAGGAGCGCCATGTAGACCGTGAGATTGTCCGCCTTGTCATAGAGCAGGGTCTCGTTGAAGGTCCTCGAGCTGTCCACGCCATCGTTGACATAGGTGGATGCCGTGTACCCGCATTGGTCGCTGCTGAAGCTCGCATCGCCTACCATGAAGGCAGGATGGGTCGTATAGGCAAAGGTCTCGTTCACTCCGTCCTTCGCTGTTGGGCTGACACTCAAGTTGTTCTCCTCCTGTTGTATGTGCGTTGCGTTGGCGCAGATGATATTTCCGCTGCTGAAGTCCACCGATCCTCTGGCCGCATAGACCTCTCCTGCTGCTTCATCAAGGTTCCAGCTGAACATGGAGTTGTTCAGGGCGTCATCGAGGACGATGGTCCCGGTGACGTTCCCGTAGTATCCTGCCCATGTCTTGGTCGTCGTGGTGCTTGTTATCCTCAGTTCGGTCACGTTTCCGGCGATCGCCTCCACCGACGCGGTCGGGAAGGTCGTGTTCCGTCTCGACGATCCGACCACCTCGAATCCGGCCGGGTTGCCCGGTGCAGCCCATACAAGGCTGCCGGCGATGCTGAGGACGACAGCTAGCCCGATCACTGTCACTATTCCTATCTGAAGCTCTGACCGCGTCCTCATCAACCGTTCACGTTGTCATTCGTTTTCTGTTCTGTGTTCCTGTTCTCTTCGCTTGTTCTCTTCGTTCTTACCTTTCGGTCTTTTTTTCTGTTCAGTATCCTTATGCGCTGAGTTCGACGTAGAAGTAATACGTCGTTGTTGCCGTGTCGCCGCTGTGCCCGTCCTCTCCGACCAGCATCTGGAAATCATGGCTGTCGGTCCCGGACTTGAACCCTTCAGCGTCCTGGGCTATGATCGCTGTATAGATGATGCTGTTCATGTTCTTGGAGTAGAGCAGGGTCTCGTTGAAGGTCCTGGTCGCGTCTGCTGCATCATCGACATAGGTCGACAGGGTATATGAGCAGGAATCTGCCGTTATGGTGTTCGATCCGACGACGATCTCCGGATGGGTGGTCTGGCTGAACGTGTTGGTGACGTTATCAGCATCATTTCCCGCGGTTCCCGGGAAGATGGCTGTGTTCTCGATGCTCACGTTGGCTGTGTTAGCACAGACGATCTGTCCCGATGAGAAGTCTATGCTGAAGTTCCTCGATGCATAGATCTCTCCGCTCGCTGAACTCTGGTCCCAGGTGTACATGGAGTTGTTGAGGGCGTCGTCGAGGACGATGGTCCCTGAGACGTTTCCGTAGTAGCCCTGCCACCCTTGGGTGACCTTGGTGTCATCGATGGCGATCTCTGTCAGGTTCCCTGCCAGAGCGTCATTGGTCTTGTTCGCACCATCGATGGTCCGGGTGCTCGTAGAGAGCTGGCTGAGCACCGCAGGTATGTTCGGGTCTGCCATGACCGTATAGGCAGTCATCACGGTCACCGCCACCATCAGGATTATCATCAGTTCGTTTCTTTTCATACACCATCACCTTTTCGTTTGTCTGCGGTCCAGGGAAAGACTTTTCAGCCGCTGGAAGGTCCGCTGTTCCATAGCCGCTACGAATGCGTTGCTTATGCTGTGGTTGAATCTCATCTTCCTCTCTCCGATCGTCTCTTGCTCATGTCTCCCTTTCCTCTTTTCCGCTCCTCTGCAATCTTCCTGTGATGTCATGGTCGAGGAGAAGGACCGTGAAGAGATCATTGATGTCGGTCACCTGAAGGGCCCTGAGGTAAGAGACGAATTCCTTGGTGTCCATGGTCCTCACCTTCTGGGTGAGACCTGACACGCTCTTTCTCAGCCTCTCGATGTCCCGTGCGAGCTCCTTTTGACTATCCGAGACGATGATGAGCTCTCTTTTCTTCCGGTGATGCACCACCGCGCTGACAGAGCCGAGCTGGTCGGCAAGCTGTTCGTGCACGCGGTAGGCGATGGATTCTGTCTCCTGTTCCTTGCTCAGCCAGGCGTTCATGATGAGCCGTTTCGACCTGCTGACCTTGATGAGCCCTTTTTTTGCCCCTTCTGCAGAGACCAGGATAAGGTATGAGAAATCGTCCTTCACAGAGAACAGGGTGCGGGGCTTTCCGCTTTCCCTGGTGGAGATCTTCTTCTTGTCGAGAAGCCCGGCCACATCCAGGAGCCGTATCTGCTGGCTTATGTTGGCTATGGTGGTGGAGAGTTGGGCGGAAAGCTGGAGAGGACTGGCCGGTCTCTGAGAGATCTTTCCCAGGATCTCCCATTTGGATGTTGTGAAGAGGGTCTCTAGTTCCATTACTGTGGGCCTCTGTTGTCGCTATGCTGTCTGATGCTTCGTTCAGACCAGGGACGTTGTCGGTGGAAAATCGTCGTCAGGCTGAAAGACCAGGGGTTTTTGGAAGTCCACTCCCAGTATACAATTTCATACCTTGATGTACTCTTGGTGCCCCTAATATATAAATATTTCGATTATTTGTTAATTGCTGTCAATAATTAAGAAATCAGATTTAATAATTTCAATACTTGCTTAAGTATTGTCTGTTCTTATCGTGACTTTTCTGTCGTCGAGAAGTGATATGATTGTGTGATTAATTAACTTTAATGATTACTTAATCAGTGAAACGGTGTGTTTCGATCCTTTTCAGATACGTCTGCGCCATCATCCGCTTCAAGAACGAGCCTGCCGATCGATCAGGTCGGCCAATCGATCTCAGGTCAGGGAATGCCCTCTGATCTATGGATTGAGTTCGACAAAGAAGAAGTATCTGGTGGTGGCATTGTTGCCGTGTCCGTCCTCTCCGACCAGCATCTGGAAGTCATGCTTGTCGGTGCCGCTCTTGAACCCTTCCTGTTTCGGATTGATCAGTCCCACATAGATCATGGTCTTGGTGTTCTCTGAATAGAGCAGGGTCTCATTGAAGGTCCTTGCCGTGTCGGCGTTGTCATTGACATAGGTAGCGAGAGAATAGTTGCACTTATCTGCTGAGAAGCTGTTGCTTCCGATGGAAAAAGCAGGATGGGTCGTGTCGTTGAAGGTGTTGGTGAGGTTATCGGTGTCGTCGCCATAGATCCCCGGGAAGATGAGCGTGTTCTCGGTGCTGATGTGGGTGGTATTAGGACAGCTGACCTGTCCGCTGGACCAGTCCACGCTGCTGTTCCGTATGGCCAGGATCTCCCCTCCCGGCGAGATGAGGTTCCAGGAGAAGAGCGTATTGTTGTCAGCGTCGTCCAGGATCACTTCCCCGCTGATGTTGCCGTAGTAGCCCTGCCAGCCTTCGGTGACGACGGCGATGCCCTCTATCTTCACTTCGGTAAGATATCCTGCTGTCGCGTTGGTGGTCTTGTTCCCTCCGGGAAATGTCCTGGTCGAGCTTGAGATCTCTGAGAGCGTCGTCGGAGCGACAGGATCTGCCGCTGCGTCGAACGATGCGGAGACCAGGATAAACATGCCGACCAGAAGCAGGAAGGAAGCTTTCATCGTCTCCCTTTTCTTCCCTTTCATCATCGCTGAACTTCTGTCCATCCGCTGCATCCCCGTTTCCTTCTTCTATCTTCCGTGCTGGTCTCGTATCTGTTCTGCCATGTGGCTGTCGATCACAAGAAGCTGTATCGGGTTGTCCTGGTTCTCTCTGCTGTTCTCCTGGTCAGATGCACTCTCCTCAAGGAGGGAGATGAACCGTTTCCTGTCGAGCACCTGCAGATGATGATGGTTCCGTAGGGTGCTGTCTCTCATGCTCTCGATCTCTGCCCCTGCGCTTTCTTTGTCGTCGATGACCAGGAAGAGGAGATGATGGGTCGGGTCCCAGGCGACGCCGCCGACGGCGTCGAACTTCTCCCGAAAGACCGTGGCCAAGTCGAAGGCCATCTGCTCCAGTTCTGCATCGTCGGCCATCCAGGAGTTGAGGATGAGCCTCTTCTTCGCGTCTGTCGGGATGAGCCCTTTTCTTGCGCCCTCTTTTGCCACGCTGATGAGATAGGAGAAATCATCCTTGAGCGAGAACAGGGCTCTCGGTTTGCCGGTCTCCCTTGTGGGGACCTTCTCTTTCTCAAGAAGGCCGGCGATCTGCAGCAGCTTGACCTGCTGGCTCACATTTGCAGGAGAGGTGTGCAGTGATGAAGAAAGCTGGAGCGGGCTCATCGGCTGCTGTGCAATCTTCTCGAGAATCTCCCATTTTGAGGTTGTAAAGAGTGTTTCCAGGTCCATGTCTTCCACATCCACTGTTCCATCCCCGGGGGATGGTCTTTGGCCTTCCTGCCTGCTTCGAGGATATCATCTTCTGCACTTTGCAGCCTCCAGACTACCTCATTAAGCAATTAATATACGATTCTCCACCTTACTCTACTTATATGGAGACTTATATATAAATTTTTCTCTCTTTATGAAATGCTGAACATCATTATCTCCATAACTTCGTAACTTAATCAAGTTAAGCAAATACTTAATCAGTAAGCTCCTCTCGTCATAGAAATGGTGTCTTTCTCTATTTCAATGATTATTTAAGTAGTTCTTTTTATTGACTGCGTATCTTTCATCTGCTTTTCTATCTGTGCTTTTCTTATACCAGTTCGACCCAGAAATAATAGGGTGTTGAGGAGGTCGGCCCTTCCCATCCTTTCTCGGGTACGATGAGCTGGAAATCATATCGTCCATAGTCGAAACCGGCGGTATTCGGGTCGATGATGGTCGCATAGACGATCGAGGACCCGTCGTAGAGAGCTATCTCCTGGAACAGCTCGCTCTGGTTGGTGTTGTTCACATAGGTTGCTGTGGTGAATCCGCATTCGTTCGCAGTGAACTGGGTGCCTCCTGTCCAGAACTCCTGGTGGGTGGAATCGGTGAAGGTGTTGGCGATGCTGTCGACAGCACTTGCCGTGTGGTTCATGTTGGTCTCTTCAGTCGCTATCTGGGTCGAGTTGGCGCATCTGATGGATGTCCAGTTCACGGTATTGTTGCGTGATGCATAGACCTCTCCTGAAGGGTTGGTCAGCTGCCAGTTGTAGATGCTGTAGTTCGCACCGTCCTGGAGCACCAGCCTTCCTGTCACGTTTCCGACATAGGCCTTCCAGTGGGGATTCTGGGTGGTCCCGTTCAATACCATCGTCGTTATGGTCCCTCCTGCTGTGGTGATGTTCAGTGCAGCGTTCGGTGTGGCTGTCTCAGTTGTCTGGGATATGATGTTCGGACCTGCAGGCTGGCTCTGGGAAAGGACGTTCCCGAGGGAAAGGCTCACCAGGAGAAGGACCATGATCCAGCCGAGGAGGCGGCGTGCCTGCTTTCTCGTCAGGGCAGGATTCATAGGACCGCCTCCTTCTGTTTTTTCCTTGCCCTCGCTCTGACCGTCCATGCTGTCCGCTGGTCTATATGGATGATTCTCGCGATGTCACAGAGCCGAAGTCCCAGGTCCTGGCTGAGGAACCATACGAGCGCTTCTAAAGGGGCGAGCTTCTCTGTGAAGATGGAAAGCGGTATCCTGATGACAGAATCCTTGAAAGTGGTTCGGGTGAACCTGTCGGGGTATTTGTTCAGGGACCGTCTGTAGGATGTCGTCAGAGAAGCAGGATGTCTCTTCAGGATCTGGCCGATGGCCGAGAAGCTCAGGCCTCTGACCTCTCTCTGGTACTTGATGACCGTCTCCAACGTGCTTAAGGTGGTCGAGAAGATGGAGACCGGAACTTCTGGTGTCTCTTTCTCTGGTTCCTGCAGCCCTTCGAGTAGCTGGTCAAGTTCTACTCCATATTCCTGCCTGAGGAAAACGCTGAATCTCGCTGCAAGGTCCTCTCTTCTGCCGGATTTTGGCGACACTGTTGTCCCTGTTGTTATATTATGTCAGTGGATATTTATTCTATGTAAGTATCTATTGCACAAATATTGCAATTTTCAGCATAAGTTTATTCCATGTAAGAATCAGTATATAAATGTTTGGTTCCTTCATGCAAGATCCATGCAAGACAAAGGGATGCCTCTTTTCGGGAGGTTCATTCGATCTGTATGTATCTGAACGGTACGGTATCTAAATGATATAAGCATCTGAACGATATAAAGAATAAGAGATATAAAGAATAAGAAAGAGGTAGGTTGCTGCAGGACTGTCCCGTCCTCTGCATATCCTGTCTCTGTCGTTCTCTTTACTGCAGAGGATATATTTACACAGGGCCGATGGCTGAGAACAGGACGGTTCCGTTGCAGAATCCTTTTAGGGGATTTCCATAGGGGACATGCATCTTCCAGAACGTGGTGTTGGTGGAGTTCGAACCGTCGACCGTGTTCTTCGGGATGGTGAGCCCCGGAACACCGTTGATGAGGGGGTTTTCGGTGAGATTGTACATGTTGGCGATGGTCTGGCCCGGCTGGACATCATATTTCTCATAGCTCACATTGATGTCTCCCAGGATGCAGTCCATGGCAAGTCCGTCATGAAGGGTGACCCCATAGCCCTCGACCGACACGTTGATGTCCATGTTCCCGAAGTTGGTCACCCGGACAGGGACATCATCGGCAGATGAATCACCGGGAGCCAGTTCTCCATAGTCGATGACGCTCGTGTTCAGGTCGAGGGCGAACAGGGGGTCGATGATCTCTGTACCCGAACTATGATTGATGCTGTTGCCGTCAAAAGCAGTGACATTGCAGGTCCAGGTTCCGTTGTTGGCATAGAACCACACATTGAAGGTGCACTGGACGTTTATGGATGTGATGTTCCCGCTGATGGTGCTGTTCATGCAGGTCGCATTGGTGTAATGGTCGATGTTCTGGTCTGCGGCTCCGGCTGTCGTGGTCTCATGGAACAATGTGGCGTTGTAGTCGATGATGTCGAGATAGCCGTTGAGGTCGGTAACGGTGGCATTGCAGTAGACGATGTCTGTCGTCCCCTGGTTCAGGATGATGTTGCCGGAGACGAGACTGTCATTGTCATAGACCAGGACATTGGATATTGTCGGAGCCACATTGGTCACGTTCAGGAGGGTCAGGACCGTGGTGTTGTCATAGTACGCGGCCTCTCCAAGCGAGAAAAAGAACGGAGTCAACAGTAGGACAGTGGCCAGCACTATCAATGCTCCCATGGCTATCGGTCCAGAGGGACCGAAGTACCTCGATGTCATCTTTATGCATGCTGCCCTTACAGCAACTCGACGTAAAAGTAATAGTTCGTGCTCTGTCCGGAGAATTCCGGATCGCCTCTCTCGGCGACCAGGATCTGGTAGTCATAGGTCGATCCTGTGTCATAGCCGTATCGGTCGCTTTCCATCAAGGTCGAATAGACGATGCTGGTGCCGTCATAGAGCAATATCTCCTTGAAATAGGTGCTTCCGACCTGTTGGGAACCGTTGACAAAGGTCTGGGTGGTGAAATTGCAGCTGTTCTGGGTGATGGTGCTCGCCCCTGCAAAGAAGCTGCTGTGATTGTTCGCGGTGCTGAACGTGTTGGTGATGTTGTCGTCAGGAGTGTAGCTGGCAGTATGGTTCATGGCCAGCTCTTCGGCATCAACATGAGTGATGTTGGCGCATTCCACCGTCGTCCAGTTCACTGAGTTCCCTCGGGTGGCATAGACCTCTCCGGTCACTTCGGTGATGGTCCATTCGAAGATGGAGTAGTTGTTGGCGTTCTCCAAGACGAGCCTTCCTGAAACGTTTCCGACGTAGGCCTTCCAGTGGGAATCCTGCTGGGTCACGTTGAGGTTGGCGACGATGATCTTCCCGCCTGAATGGGAACTGTTCGTGTCCTGGGTCGATGACTGCACAGGAGATTCGCTCTCGGAGATGAACTCGAATGTGGGCCCGCTGGGGAGCGCCTGCACGATGCTGATGAGCGCACTGGCAAGAAAGATGGTGATGATGATCGCCTGCAGGAACCTTCCCGCAGCCGGCGTTCTTTTTTTGGTCATGTCCACGCACCTCGTCCATGCTGTAAAAAAGAAAAAAACAGCAAAAAAAGAGAGCTCGCCTTAGTCGAGCTCCACATAAAAGTAGTAGGTGGTGGTCAGGTCAGCTTCTGGGCCGTCGTGGCCGTCTTCCAGGACAAGCATCTGGAAGTCGTGTCGTGCTCCGTTGTAGCCGCGCACATCGGTCTCGTTGGTCGCATCCCTGTTCTCTATGATGGTGCTGAAGATGACCGTGTTGCTGTTGTTGACCTCCAGGAGCACTTCCTGGAATGCATCTCCCGCGGAGTGGCTGTCCTGATAGGTATCTGTCGTCATGCAGCTGTTTTCCGTGATATTGATGGTTCCCACGAAGAAGCCATCATGGGTTCCTGTGTTGAAGGTCTCGTTGACACCATCCTCGTCGTTCCAGGTGATGCCGAAGCCGTTCTCCAACAGGGAGAGGTTGAGCGGATTATTGTCGACGGTGCTTGCTAATCCTCCATCATAGTTGACGGTCATTCCAGGGGTTGCCGAAAAGTTGATGCATCTGATGGTGCTCCAGTCGCTCACCGTATCGTTGGCTGCGTAGACCTCTCCGTTCGGTTCGGCAACTTCCCAATCATAGAACGTATTCCCCACGGCGTCGTCCAAGGTGATGTTGCCGCTGATGTTTCCGTAGAAACCTGCCCAGGTCTTGGTCTGGGTGGTCGCGAATATATAGACTCCGGTGATGTTTCCTGCTTCTGCTTCCAATGATTTCGCAGGATAGTTGGTCGGGTCCAGCCTACTGTCTCCTCGTCTGTCCAGTGTCTCTGGAGCTGTGGGCTGTGTCGGCACGGCAAAGGCAAAATAACTGAGAATGACCAGCGCCAACATGGTTGACACAGTCAGTATACTTCGATTACGGATGCTCCCTTTCATTTCGCATACACCTCGCTCATTTGCTTGTGTGATCTTTTCCGTTGGTAATCCTCTTCGTCGGATTGGTTCACGTCTTCGTTCGTCCTTTCGCTTGTTTTCCTTGTGAAGCCGATTGGCTTCTCTGGCACAGTGCCAGTATATGAAAACACGCTATCCTTCTATGTTTTCATATATTTATCCCTTTTTTAGGCTATCAATATAATTTTTAATACAGCGGTATACTAATTCATATATTAATATATAAATCTTTCCATATCTGTCAAGAAAAAAAAACCGTGAATTCTCGTTTTTTCCTGAAAGAAAACGGGAAACAGGCTCAAAACAAGAAAGTCATCTGTAAGACGCTCTCCTTCTCCTTGAATCTGTGTGTTATGAACAAGGAACGACGAAAGAGAGGAGAATTGGTCATCAAATCTGTGAAGAAGTCTTAGTGATGCTGGATCAGGCTATCGTAGCATAAAGGACAATTGTTCCGTTGCAAGAGGACACTTTCATTCCTGTCGGCACACCGACAGCCCAGAAGGTGTTGTTCCTGTCGCTTCCATATCCTGCTTCATCGGTTCTCTTGGGAAAGAAGATGTTATTGATAAGCGCTATGTCTGCGGTGAGGTTGGTCTTGATTCCATAGCCGACTCCTGGCTGCGGCGCATATCTCATCCTGGTGACACTGATGTTCTGTCCGCTGTCGCAGGCCAGGCTGAGATTGTCTTTTGGGTTCAATCCATAGCCGTTGGTGGAGATGTTGAACCCGATGTTTCCGGTGTTGGTTATGGTGATGTTCATCTCGCTTGAGACCTGCCCTGCCAGGACGTTGCCGAAGTCGAGTGCTGCATCTGTGCTCAGTGCTATCAGCGCGTTCAGCGTTGTGCTCTGGACTGAGCTGTTGATGTTGTTTCCTGAATCGCTGAGGGTCACGTTGCACGCCCAGCTGCCGTTGCGGGCATAGTATTCGACAGGGAACGTGCAGCTGTAGTTTGCAGTGAAAACCCCTGTCTGGAAGGCTGAGCAGGAGCTGTTGGTATAATGCCAGTTTTTGTTGTCTGTGTCCTGTGGCGATGAGACTCCCTGATTGAACAGCGACGCATTGACCGACGCAAGGTCACTGATGCCGTTCTCATCCCGTACCGATGCGTTACAGGTTACGATCGTTGCGGTTCCTGTCTGGAGATCGATGGGCGTATCCACGCTCAGGGAAATGACTGCAGGAGGATAGACCCGTACCGTGAGATTATAGGGGTCGGCTGTTCCGGAAACGTTCAGGATGTCTGTGCAGTTCACCGTCCAGTTGTATTGCCCATTGGGGATGAGGACAGAGAAGTTCTGTTCGACATCGGTATCCGGAGCGAGTTGGGTCATGTTCACCTGGTCATCGAGGATAAGTGTGCAGTTGTTCAGGAGAGAAGGATGGCTTACCTGGTAGGTAAAGGTGATGTTATGGGTCGTTATGTTGAGCGTGTTGTTCGCCGGTCTTATCAACTGCACCTGCGGTATTGTCTGTCCTGTCGCTGTTATGCCGAATACCGTATCGTTGCTCTCTCCTGCGAAGTTGACCCTGCTGTTGGAACAGATGCCGTTGACCGTGAAATTCGATGTCCCTGCAGACTTGCCAGAGATATTATAGGAGATGTTGACCGTCTCTCCCAGAGCCACTCCGCCGAGCTCTTTCACCGCGGATTCTCCGGTGGCAAGATCGAAGACACCAGTATCTGCGATGGTCAACGTCGCGTTGCATCCGATGCCGTCCTGGCCGCCCAGCACTCCATAGCTGACGTTGAGCTGCCAGGTTTCGTTGGTGTTGAACGAAGCGCCGTTAGCGGGGTAGACAATGGTCACGTTGGCCTCTGGTTCTCTGGTCCTGTTGAGGATGACGTCGATTCCGGTCATGTCTCCTATCAGGGTGAGGTTGGTCTCACCGTAATGGCTGTCGTTCCAGGATTGGACGATGACAAAGTCACCGTCAAGGCCATCGATGCTGACCGAATACCGTCCGCTCAGTCCAGGGACAGGGACGCTTGTCACATCATGGACAAGATCTCCTGACGTGGAGTCGTTCACCCGGAAGGGAGAACCAAGCGGGACCTGGGTGGTGCCGTCTATGAGATAGATGGTGCCGGCGATGCCATGGGGTGTCGGTGGTTGGGCTGCGATGAAGGTAGACAGGACGACCAACATAAGGACGATACCTGTCATGCCTGCCAGGGTTGTCCCCGAAAGTCTGCCTTGTCTCATGGTCGGTCCTGCTTCGTCTGCTCTGTTTCTGTCTTCTTCGGAGTTCTCCAGGAGAACACCACACTTATCAGGAGGACCAGGCCAAGGAAGAATGTCGCGCTCTTGAGGGGATGTCTCTTTCCTTCCGGACGCTTGTTGTCATCTCCCAAAATCTGTTCCTGCTGGACTGTTGTCCATCCGGTGACCAGAAGCCCTGTTGCCCTCTGTCTGTCTGTTGCTGCCCTGCCGCTGTTTTCTTTACCTTCTTTGTCGTTGTCGGCCGTTGTTTCCGTCTGGATCACGATGCCGGCCTGGTCCTTGCCGAAGGGCAGGGGTGATGATTCCCTGTCTTGATAGGTGAGCGTGAGCTGATCGCCTGTCCTCCCTCTGATGGCTGCACGGAATCCTGTATGCCTCGTCGTTCCACGATAGGCCTTCCTGTTCTCTGCAGTTACCTGTTCGCCTGTCCTGAGGTTGGTGATGATGATGTCCTGGTTTCCTGCTTCCTCTCCCGCATCGACGGGTATCCCGCTCCCGCTCGCTACAGACCCGTCGATGATCATGATCTGGGGGACCGCATGGCTTGTCATGGTCTGGGGGACTCGGCGTTTTCCTGTCTCCTGTGTCTGGTCTGTCACATCGGTGGCAGGAGTATTTCGTGCCGATACCGCTATGCTCGGTCTGGCATGGTTCTTTCCGTCATCCGGCCAGGTCGAGAGATTGAGGTACAGGTTGACCTGGTGCATCGACCCGGTCAGGTTGACGGTCCTGTTGGCCATGTGTTGTCCTGTGCTTGCGGTGATGAGGATCCTGTCACCTGTCGTTCCTTGGACCGCTGCTGAATACCTTCCAGGAAGGTTGCCCATGCCGGTGAAGCCGTTTATCACCTTTCCTGTCTCCAGGTTGATGATGCTGAAAGCCGTCCCTGCAGGTGCCTGGGTGATGTTGTCCATGCCCAGGACAAACCCATCGATGCCCTGTGGGACGGGTATGGCCGATACAGGGGATGCCGTGAGCAGCAGGGGAATGACGAACAGTAGGAGAACGACGAACAGCAGGGAACCTGGCAAACCCTTCCTTCCTTCCCTCAGCCCTTCCCTCATCCTTTTCTTCATCCTTTTCCTTGTTCCTTTCATCGTTTCTCCCTTCACTTCTGCCCGTCTTCGTCTGCTCATCGGTAGGTCTCCATGGTCCAGTTCGATTCCTGGATTGATTTGAAATAATAGCCCTTGGTCGGTTCCAGCCGGACGAAGCCGCCATCTCCTGTGGCAGGGAACCAGCCCCATCCGTTGTAATGGTCGGTCTTGTTGAAGTGGTCTGCCCAGGCATCATAGGTATATATTGTGGAGACTGAGTCGCTCGGCGTCACTTCGATGGGATAGGTGGGCGGCTCACCGAAGGTCGGTAGCATCGGGGATTGGATGGAATGCCATGCCACCACGCTCCAGGAGACCGCCAACGCTACACTGTGGTTCCAGGTCGGAACCATGCCGAGGAACGTTACGTTGGCACTCTGGTTGGTCTCGAACCAGTAGCCGGGGGTGCTGTTCAGGAAGAGGAAGTCTTCTGACCCGGTCGCCTGTGACCAGCCGAAACCGTCGAGATAGTCCACCTTCTCGAAGGCCTCGTTGCTCTCGTTGAACCGGTAGATGCTCCTCACCGATCCCCTGGGAGAGACGACCAGCGGGTTCTTGTACAGGGATTCGTCTCCCAGGCGCTGGCGGGACAGGTTGAGCGGGGTGCTGACCAGGTTGAAGCCGGTCAGGAGCTCCACCTGATATTTTCCCAGGGTGTTGGTTGAGGTGATGTTCGCCTTTCCTTTCCTGATGCCGATGCGATAGTACCGTTGGGTCACTCCTGCCGATGAGCTGTCGGTATAGTTTGCTGTGCTCAACGTGACGTTCGGTGCGGTCGAGAACATGCTATAGTTATCTGAGACGTAGAGAAGGTACTCTGCGGCATAGGCTTTAGCGTCCCAGGAGATGTTGAGGCTGCTGTTGTCCTGAGCTATGGTTATCGTCATGCCGGTGGCCTGGCCGATGACCGTGAAGTTTCGGGTTCCGCTGCCTGCGGTATTCATGCCGTCGTCGATACAGGTGACATTCCAGGTATGGATGCCTTCGCTCAGCTCACGGGTGAAGTTGTAGTAGGATCCGTTGGCCACCTCGACAGAAGAGAGGTTGACGTTCCCGTCAAGCGTGACGTTGCAGGTGATAAAGTCATCCACAAGGTCGGTGACGGTGAAGTTGAAGAGTGTGCTCGTGGAAGAGAGGTTGTCTCCCTGGACAGGTGCATGGAGCGTTATATTTGGAGGGGTCCGGTCGGTGAGGTTGAACCTGATCTCGGCGATGGTCACTTTCTTGTTGTTGCCCAGCGCTGAACCGTTGGGAGCCATCCTGACCCGGAGGTACCCGAACCCGTCCTGCAGATGGGCGATATCGGTGATGTTGATGCTTACCCATCGGTTGAGGTGGCTGCTTGTGAGGGTGTAGTTGGTGAGGGTGCTCTGCACGGTCACGTTATCGGTGTTATAGGCCATGAAGAGGAGCTGGTAAGGATCAGCGTCGATGGCGGTCGGGTAGATGAGCAATGATATCTCATCATAGTGGGTGATGTCGGTCCTGTTGAGGATGTTGAAGACCTTGACCGTGTCACCGCTCTTGGCCGCAGCCACTCTCGTCGTCCCTGTATCGTTGTCGGTCATGTCCTGGGTGATGTCCAGGTAGGTGTTTCCTGCCTCGCTGGCAGCATAGTCGGTGATGGCAACCCTGGTCTTCAGGATGAGATCAGGTCCGATGATGCCGACGCCAGGGTCAAACGCTGCGATGCTCCCTCCGGAAAGGTTGCCCCAGCCAAACGTAACGTTGATGAGGAATCCAGAGGATGCCATGCCTGCCCGAAGGTCGAAACTCTCGAATCCCGACTTCACCCCATCCTTGCTGATGTTCCATTCCCAATAGACATACCCGTAGCTCGCGATTTCAGGATCATGGAACGAGAGTGCAGTTATCCCTGTGGTGTTGAACCGGGAAGGGCCGAGGAGGAGGCTCGTGTTGCCGTCCATGCGGTAGCTCTCAAGCCCGCCGCTGGCGTTGGTGAAGGTGAGATTGTCTGTCCTGTTGTTGCTTCCGATGTTGAATCCGTCGATCAGCCATCTTACCTTGATATCCTTGATGAGGGTGGAGCCGAGGTGCTGCAGGGTAAGGCTGAGATTATCGACTTTGGATTCCTCGAAGATGCGGCTGGTCATGTTCATGCGGAGAGCAGGGTCAGCGATCCTGCCTATGGCCTGGAGCAACGACTGGTTCGCTCCCTCATCCACGGCACTCCTGAACATGTCCCAGTCGAAGTCCGAGAGCTCAAAGGTCAGGGAGTCGTTGATGATGAGCTGCCATGTCGTCCTGTACCATGGATTGTCAGGCGAAGAGGCATCGAGGCTTATGCTGCCTGAACTCCTGTTCAGCCACCAGTCGTTGCCTGTCCCTGATGCCATATGAAGATAGTCTGTCCCTGTGATGGTCCTGAGTTCTGCATAGCTGTCCTCTGTCAGGTTGCTGAAGACAGGATCATAGATGATCCTGACCGAGCTGAGGTTCCTGCCGTCACCTTCCAGGCAGCTCGTTGAGATGTTGATGATATAGCTGCCGGGAGTGGAGCTGTTGAACAGATAGCGGGCACCGGTGGAGCTGCTTCCGTTGGAGAGAGAGCCTATCTGTTGGTCATCTCTGCTGAGGTTCAGGAGCAGGGAAGGGTAGGTGGCATTGACCTGGCAGGTCGCTATGGAACCGTTGATGGCAAGGACGGTGGTATTGAGCCAGAATGTCCTGTTGATGAACCGGGAGATGCTGTATGCCGGGTAGTCGATGCCGGGCGAGGCGAGTGACCTGACGACGGTGAAGTTGAAGGTCTGTGAATTGTTCCTGTTGTCCAGGGTATCGTTCGCGAAGAATCGGTAGGTGACGAGCTCTCCGCTGGTGAGGTTCTCCTTCGAGACCGAGAAGGTATAGCTGCTTCCTGAGATGTTTGTTGGTGTGTCGTTGGTCAGGATTCCTGCCCAGGAGCCTTCGATGAGGGCTTGTGAGATGTCATGGGCCCGGTCTCTGATGCTGATGCTGATATTGGCATCCTTGAAGTTCCAGACAGGAGAGGGGATCACCTGGATGTTGCTGAATGCTGGCGGGCTCGTGTCCGGGACGATCCGGAACGGGGTTCCGTCTATGCCGTCGAAGTATCCTTTGCTCGATGCCCTGCTGACGGCCGAGTAGTTGCCTATGCTGAGGTTCAGGGTCTCATAGCTGGTGTTCCAGATGCCGTCGAGTCCCGTGGTGTTCTGCAGGGTCGAGATGAGCCGTTCTTCTGAGCCGTTGTCGCTGTTGGGCGGCTGGGTCATGTATCTGCGGACGGTCAGGTTATCCCAGGCTCCGACCAGCTGGAGCGCTCCGAGGCCGAATCCTCCTGCCGTGCTGATGCGACTGGCCGGATCAGAATCATTGTAGGATACGAGGGGGCTTCCGTCCACGAAGCTTTTGAGGAATACCGTGCTGCTGTTCTGATAGGTGATGAGCTTGAGATGATGCCAGACATCGAAGTTGGTGAACTGGGTGTTGACGGTCGCGAGCTGTGTCTTGGTCCCGTCTCGGTATCTTCCAAGTTCGCTGTCGAAGATGTTGGTGGATGCCCAGAAATAATAGTAGTTGTCGCCCTCGACCCTTGCTGCCAGCTCAAGTCTGCTGTAGATCGCTCCCGGGGCGATGTCATGGTAGTATTGGTCTGCTTCGATGATGGCATCCCTGATGGGCATGGTGACCTGACGCAGGGATTTGCCGTTGCTGTTCGTGCCGCTGTAGTTGATCTGCCCTGCGGTGCTATCGTGGGTCAGGGTCGTATCCGCATCCTCTCCGTTTCCTTGGAAATCAAAGGAACGTGTCTGGTTGTAAGCAGAACGGCTGTCTTGTGAAAAGCCGTCGAAGTAGAAGAAGACGTTTGATTTGTTCGTCGGCGGACTTCCCGCCGAGCTGTTGCCATAATAGAGGTAATACTCCGAGTCAAGGGTGCCGGCGCTGATGTTCTTCTGTATCCTGAACCGCACATGGGTGCTGCTGCTGTTCAGGCTGGTCAAGATGCGGTCGAGTTCTGTGAAGTTGTTGGTGTCGTTGTTCCAGAAGACCACCCGAAGGTCCTGGCCGCCAGCCTGCATCCTGCCCAGGTCCATGAGCCGGGACGAGTCGAAACTATGGTTCAGCGTATACCCCGCCTCCAGCTGTTCAGTGCCGCTGTTGTTGATGATTATTGGTTGACGGTAGGGGTAGTCGGTATTCCACCAGGCCATGGTGCTGTTGCCTTCCAGGATATGCAGGAGAAGGCTCGTGTTGACCGCTCCTCCGAACTGGTTGGTGGTCTTTATCGTGAAGCGGGCGTCCTCTCCCTGTTCATAGGCCGTCTTGTCGCTGGTGACGTTGGCCAGCAGGGTCGTGGTCTTCATGACCGTGAGGTTCCGGGTGGAACTGTTGCCCTCGTTGGCTGTCCGGGGACTCGTGTCGGTGCAGTTGACCATCCAGGTATAGTTGCCGTCCGGCATGTTGGCGATGGTGAAGTATTGGGTGGTGCCTTCGGTGATGCTGCTGTCGGTCTGGTTGATGCGTTCGTCGACGATGAGGCTGCATGAGGCGACGTCATAGATGGTGTCGTTCGCCTGATATTGGAAGATGACATCCTCGCTGGTGTAGATCTCTCCAGGTGCAGGAGAAAGCAGGGTGATGACCGGAGGCTCATGATCATAGGAGACTGTCAGGTTATAGGTCGATGCATTCCCCTGGTTGCCTGCCTGGTCAGTGCATCGGACGCTCCAGTTATAGTCGGATTCTCCCATGGCCGTGAGGCTGAAACTCTGGTTGACGCCTTTGCTGATTGAGGTGTCGGTGCTGTTGATGGTCCCGTCAAGGAGCAGTGAGCAGTTGCTGATGGCTGAGGTGGTGTCGGTCACATTGTAGACGAAGACCACGTCCCCGTCTCTGCTGAGCGTATTGTTCGCAGGCGAGGATGCCTGCACCAGAGGAGAGACCCGGTCGAAGGTGATGTTCTGGACCGTATCGAAGCCGCCGTCATTGCCCAGGCTGTCATTGGTCTGTGCCCTCACTTCATAGGTGGTTCTGTCGTCGAGCAGAGAGATGTCCCAGGTACAGTTGGCGTGGGCGTTCTGGTCAATCCCGACCGTGCAGACGGATTTCCAGCTCGCGCTGGAGTTCTCCCGATAGGAGAACTGTGTCCTGTTGGGTCCGATGCCGCCGCTGTCGTCGATGCTCGCGTTGAGCAGCAGGCTCGCAGAGGAGACGTTCATCCCCTGGACCGGGCTCAGCAGGACGGTTGCCGGTCCTGTCCCGTCGACCCTGATGAGGCGTCCTTCAGAGCTGTTCTCGTTGCCGGCGTAGTCGGTGCAGTTCACCTGCCAGCTGTGGTTGCCGTCCACCATGCGGTTGACCGTGAAGTTGATGGGCGTATCGAGGGTGATGGTGCTGTTGGTCTGGTTGATGGTACCATCAAGGATGAGCGAGCAGGAGCTGATGTTGGACTGGTGTTCGCTCACATTGTAGATGAAGGTCACGTTGGGGAGCAGGAAGGTCGTGTTCGGCGGCGATACCAGGCGGATGGTGGGTGCGGTGAGGTCCACATGGAACGTCCTGTTGCTGCTGTTGAAGCCCTGGTTCTGGAGCGTGTCGTTGCACCAGACATTCCAGAGATAGGTCCCCTCCTGGAAGGTCAGGCTTGTCGTATCCTGCTTGCCTGAGACGACCGAATGGTTGCTGCTGTTCTCCTGGAAGCTTCCTGAGGCATTATGATAGATGATGCAGGTGTCGATGTTCACATCGGTGGGCGTGTAGCTGAAGGATACTGCAGCATCCTTGCTCCAGCTGTTGTCTGTCGGCGTACCGAGAAGGGTTCTCGGCGCGAGGTTGTCGATGCCGATGGTCGTGATGGTGCTGTTCGACAGTCCGTCGGTGTCGGTCGTCGTGAGCCGGAGCATGCATGCATAGCTTTCCTGCCCGCATTGGCTTTGGCTGAGGGTATCGAAGGTGCAGTTCTCGTCCTGGCCTGAACAGAGGATGCTCGGGCTGTCAAAGATGGTCGTGTTGTCCAGCTCGAAGCGATAGGTGCTGATGCCCTGGTCGTCGCTTGAGAGAGATGCGTTCAACGATTCCTGTCCCTGGAGCCAGGTGCCGTTGGTCGGGTAGGTGAACGCGGGGAGAGGATGGTCGTTGATGCTGATGTTGGTCCGCTCTGTCGAGAGGTAGCTTCCCACGATGGAGGACTCTGCCCGGCACCAGACCTTCCAGGAGGTCGCTCCGGCATCGGTTGCCGAACGGATGGTGAAGGTACTGTTGCAGGATGCTCCGCCTGCTGTCAGGTTGCCGCAGTAATGGCTGTCGTTGGCATTCACCAGGTACGGAGTCGATCCACTGATGTCGGTCGCTCCGCTGAAGTTGAACTGAGCATAGAGATACACTTCCGAGCAGTTCTGGGGCTTGTCATCGCATATTGCGGTGCAGGTCTGGTTGTAGGTGTAGTTGAGCAGGGCATCTGACTCGTTGATCTCGAAGTTGAGCGCCGGCGCAGTCATGTTGACCGTGATGGTCCCTATGGATGTGCTGTTCCACTCGAGACCCGCGATCAGCTGCTGAACGTTATTGCCTGAATCGTTGGCATAGGTGCTGGTCCAGTTGTAGGTGCCTACCTGGTTCACCCGATAGAGGACAGAGTAGACGTCGTCGGTGTCGCTCTGGTCGCAGCTCGTCGTGTGGTTGTTGAAGAGCCGGACATCCTCTGCGATGTGATTGGGCGGGTTCAGTCGTGCCCAGACCCGGGAGATCCCTGAGGGGCTGTCGGTGACCGTCGCATTGAGGCAGAGGTACTGGGTGATGCTGATGTTGGTGTCGTTCCTTGCATGTTGCGTGATATTGGGGAAGGTGGTGTCGATACGCACCACCTGTTCAATGGAGCTGTTGCTGTTTCCTACCTGATCGCTGCAGCCCACTTTCCAGCTGTAGTTCCCTTCGCCCAGTTCCTGGATGAAGGATTGGTCGATGTTCTGCTCGACGCTCTGGTTGGTCTGGTTGAGGCTGCCATCCAGGTAGAGCGAGCAGTTTGCGATGCTCAGCAGCCGGTCATCGGTCTGGTAGATGAACTCCACGGTGGTGCTGGCATTGCCTTTCCAGGAGTCGTTCGAGGGGCCGATGAGACTGATGGACGGCGGGGTGGTATCGATGCGTATCGTCTGGCTTGCTGTCTGGTTGCTGTTTCCTGCACTGTCGTTCAACCAGGCGTAATAGGTGTAGGTCCCGTCCGAGAGACCAGGGAACGTCAGGTTCTCCAGGCTGCCGTATCCTTGCCGGCTGCTGTTGAGACTGCCGTTGAGGTAGAACAGCAAGGTATCGGGGTATGTTTCTGCTGTGCTGACATTGATGGAGAATATGGTGGCTGACTGGTTGGTGCCGTCGGCAGGCGTCGGTTGTTCATACTGTATTCCCGGAGCAGTGTTGTCGAGGGTGATGGTGCGTGTTTCGGTGCTGTTCACGTTGCCTGCCAGGTCTTCTGCGGTCACGTTGTATCGGTACTGCATATCAGGGTCAAGACCGGTGATGTTCGCTTCGAAAGGTGCGCCTGTCAGGACGGTCAGGTTGATGAGGCCGCCACTGCTGTTGTACAGCAGGAAGCTGGCATTGGCCAATGCCACATCATCGATGCTCACATTGATGTATATCCAGTCACGGGAGCGGTAGCTGTCATTGGCTTCGGTCCCGCCAGAGAAGCTGATCTTCGGGGCTACGTTGTCGAGGGTGATGGTGCGTGTTTCGGTGCTGTTGGTGTTGTGGGCGAGGTCGGTGATGGTGGCGTTGTAGGTGTAGATGT
>JAADFO010000015.1 GCA_013152815.1 Nanobdellati archaeon | reverse complement strand
TTTTCTATGATATAATAGTAAATGATAGTTTCCTTCATCGAGTGGTGATGAAATCAGGAAGCAGAAAGTAATCAGGACAAAAGATGAAAAACAAAGAAGAAAAGAAAGAAAAAAAAAGAAAAAAGAAAGAAAAGGACCGCGATCAGATGGGTACGCCCCAGAAGAACATCTGGCCATCGTCGAAGTCGCCGATGCAGGGTTCTGGCAGGGCAAGACGGAAGTCCATGGTCAGCTCTGCACCAGGAGCGAGCACGTTCCCTGCTTCGAAGAGCTTGCCAGAGATATTGAGGATCCCTGCCCCCTCGATGATCTGTTCCCGGTCTGCGGGATGGCCGGTCTCATAGGGGATGGTGTAGTATCCTTCAAGCCCGCCGATCGGATTCTCACGGGAATTGTTCGTCTGGGTGTGATAACCGCCATTGCTCGCGTAGTAGGCGAACCGGTCCAGGGTCAGCACGTTGCTCGTCGGACAGAGAGAGCCGAAACTTGTCGGGTCGTAGAAGTCGGACCCTGAGATGTACATGTCCAAAAAAACTCCTGAACCTGCGCTGGCCGTGTTCTCGATGGTCAGGCTGGTGGAATAGGCGTTGGACCCTGGGGAGACCGTGCCGAAATCGATGCTTCCTGTGAGCGTGACCGACACGTCGGGGTTGAAATACCAATAGGACGATTCATCGACATGGTCCGAGGCATTCTCCAGGTCGACCACATACATGCCGAGGTAGAACTGGCCCTGCATCGAGCCTGCTGTCTCGACCGTGAAGGTGCAGAGATATGCCTGCATGGTCAGGGGGTCGAAGGAGACAGGCAAGCCGTTCACCAGGGCATTGTAGGCAGAGGCATTGACCGCGTCCGACTCAAGATCACACCTGGTTTCGATACCACGATCAGGCGCCAATGCCATGTAGACATCCTTGATGTCTTCCACACCGTTGGCATCATGGACAAGGACAGGGCAGATGATCTGCTCACCCTCGAAGGCATAGCTTCCTGCACGCTCCACAAGCTCAAGGTTGCCATGTGCATTGCTATGGAAGACAGAGCAGCCATCCTGATGCAGCCAGATATCAGGACCCACAAATGCTGTCTCCAGCTGGATGCCTGTCTCGGCAGAAGGCTGGCCCAGGACTGCTGCAGAACTCAACGATACCACAAGCAAGAACAGTACGAATCTCTGATTCACCACAACCACCTCTTTTTGGAACGGTTCTATCCTGTCATCCTTTTCTGGTGCCGGACTTTTAAAAAGTTTTCTATTCCAGGATGATGAACAGCAGTTTCCGTCCCGAAGTGGTGACGAAAACAGAAAGTTCAACAGGCAAAGAAGAGAAAGACAGGAGCAGGAGAAAAAGGCCAAGAAGAGCTGCCCACAAGCATTATAATATCCTCCTGATTCACTACAGACAGCAGGGGCAGGACAGCTGCACAAGGAAGGGAGAAGCCCGTACAGAGGAGGTTGAACATCATGGAGAATGCGACCAGCACACCAATCCCGGAGAAAAAGCAGGAACAAGGCATTATCGGTCTCCACACCATCGTCAGGAAAGAGCTGGCCAAGCTCGGCTACAGAGGGTTCAAGGGGCTGTTTCCAGAGAACGGCAGCATTGTGGGAGACGTCCTGCTCACCGACGGCAGGAGCTATGGCCTCGCGTCCGTGACCATCCACCTGTATGGAAGCAAAGAACATCCTGTCGAGCTTCTCTATCTTTCATCGCTGAAGAATCTCGGAAGCGATCCCCAGCCAGAATATGTTCAAGACATTCCCCTGGACGAGGACGCTTACATCGCCCTGCTGGAGAACCATTCTGTCGTCGCCGTCGCACAGGAAGACCCTGCATCAGGCAAAGTCGTGTTCCGTCCGTCCTACCGTGCCACAGGATAGGAGGATCTGCCCGTTCAGAAGAGCATCCAAAAGGACATCAAGGAAGCCTTTGATAAGAAGAAGGGAACAAAGAAAAGAGGTTCCCCACTCTTTCCTGTTCTTGGACATCAACGCCGTTTCGGGCCACCTCCCAATATAACCAAGTCGCTCGGGAAGATTGGCTGATGGATGACCTGTTTGGATTCTTTCATGTTTTCTTCCATTGGTCTCACCTGTTCATTTGTTTCCCATGACCCGCCCATAGGTTTTCGTCAAGCAAATGTCCATTCCTGCATAGAGCGGGTCCTTTTCTCCCTTCCATTTCGCGGTCATGTATGCTGTCCTTCGACAACCGCCCATACAGACCGACTGATATTCGCATGCATCCTCGGCACAGTTCCCACGTAATCTTTTCTTGAGGGTTGAGGGACGCAGATCAAGTCCTCCTGTGATTTGCACCTTCTTTGTTTTCTGGTCAAGGGTCCCTATCTCCCAGACAGGATCGCCCACGGTCATGAAGAAACAGCCATAGACCTTCCCTCGTCTCGGTGAGATGCCCCAATAGTTCTGGTCGATTGCAGGACAGAGATAGGGGCTCTTCGGCCATTCTCCCCGTTGAGGGGGAAGTTTCTTTCGTGCTTCATCCAGGGATTTTCCGTAGAGATTCGGTCCTGCACCTGTCAGGCTGAGCTGTATCCTGGGAGAGGGACCCTGCTTTGCCTCTTCGACGTTACGGATGAGACGATCCATGTCCTCCTCTGCGAGATACCATGGCTTCCAGACAGGTGTGCGTTCCCTGATGAACTTTATCCTGTCTATGCCCATATCGTTGGACTGCCGTGCTAAAGGGACGATGGAGCCAAGATTATCCTTGTTCAGGACAGTATTCAGAAAGACACGGAAGCCCTTGTCGACCGCTCGTTCGATGTTCTTTCTAATCCTCCAATACATCGGCTCCTGTATGGCTTGCCAACGCATTTGCTCTCCGGGTGTCGCAAAAAGGGTCACCTTAAGATATCTCAATCCCGCTTCCTTGAGACGATCAAGCATCCTTTCATTCAGGCCCAAGCCATTCGTCAAAGTGATCCTCTGCCGAGTGGCCTTCATGACCGGTAAAAGATAGGGGCTTGTCGTGATCTCGGGAGGATAGAGGAAAAAAGAAGATTCCGGATAATCTTCCATCACTTTGGTGATGAGATCGACCTCTTCCTGCCGATCAAAGGCAGGCGCAGATTGCATCTCTCCGAACTCGCAATCCGGACAGGAGAAATTGCACGGGTTCCCTATCTCAAGGAAGTCGATGTTCGTCGGATTCGGATTGATGATCTTACCATCGATGAAGGAACGACTCTCTGTTCGTATCCATCGACGCATAGCTCCGCGCATTCTCCGCAACTCGTTCCAAGTCATTCTTGCTTGTTCTCATTTGTCATACCTCCGTCATGCCCATCGCATGGCTCCCGCTCTGTTGTTGTCTTTTTGTTGGTATCATCTTCTTGTTCAGTGATGTCGTGCAGTAAGCGCTCTATGCGTGTCCGTAGAGAAAGAGATGATGATCAAGAAGTAATCAGAAATTCCGTCGCTCGGAGCTATCCCCGACCTAAAGGTTGGGGTATAATCTCTCCTCGCCTTGAAAGGCGGAATTTCTGGCCGTGCAAAGGTTTCACGCGCTAAAGCGCAGGGTATGAAACCCCTGCACGAATCAGAAAGGGTTTTCCAACTACCTGAAATGAAGGCAACCAGCATTGGCTGCACTATCCTCAGTTAAGTTGGATGTTGTCCTCATGGAAGAGAACGAATCAGAATACCTATATTAAATTTTCGAAAAAGGTTTTCAAGAAAGAAGAATCACCCCTTAACGACACCCATGGGCCTCAGTCTCGCGACCTTCTTTGCGATGCCTGCCTTATGCGTGGTCTCGATGACCTCGTCCACGTCCTTGTATGCCAGAGGAGCTTCTTCGGCGATGCCTTTCCATGACGCTCCCTTGACGATGATGCCCTTCTTCTCCAGGTCCATGACGATGTCCTCGCCCTTGAACTCCCGTGTGGCCCTGCTCCTGCTCATCATCCTTCCTGCACCATGTGCTGTGGAGCCGAAGGATTCCTTCATGGACTGTTCGGTCCCATGGAGGAGCCAGGATGCTGTCCCCATGCTGCCGGGGATGATGACCGGCTGTCCGACCTTGCGATAATCTTCAGGTATCTCCTTCCTGCCGGGGCCAAAGGCCCGCGTCGCGCCTTTCCGGTGGACGTAGACCTGCACCTTTTTTCCATCCACTTCATGCTCCTCAACCTTGGCGATGTTGTGGGCGATGTCATAGACCGTCTCCACCTTCGCGTCAGGGAAGAGCTCATTGATGGACTGTCGAACAAGATGGCCGAGCATATGCCGGTTGCACCAGGCAAAGTTGGCAGCAGCAGCCATGGCCCCGAGATAGTCCTTGGCCACTTTCGAGCCTGAAGGCGCATAGACGAGTTCCCGGTCAGGGAGCTGTGCGATGAGATCAGGATTCTGCTTCTCCATCTCACGAAGATAATCAGAGCAGGTCTGATGGCCAAGCCCTCGTGAACCGCAATGGATCATGACGCAGACCTGGCCTTCTTCGATGCCGAAGGCCTTTGCCGCCTCTTCGTCGAAGATCTCCTCGACATACTGGAGCTCGACGAAATGGTTGCCAGAACCGATGGTGGCCAATTGTCTCTTGCCCCTCTTCTTGGCCCGGTCAGAGACCCTGGACGGATCTGCCTGTTCCATGGCGCCCTCTTCTTCACAATGGATCAGGTCATCTTCGGTACCATAGCCGTTGTCCACAGCCCAACGGGCCCCCTTTTCGAGGACGAGCTCCAGCTGGTCATAGTCGACATTGACGTTCGTCACACCAAGACCGACAGGACAGTTCTTGTAGAAGAGAGAGATGAGAGGACGGACCTTATCTTTGACATCTTCCTTCTTGAGATCTGTCCGAAGAAGCCTGACGCCGCAGTTTGAGACGATAAGACCGTTCGCGACAAAATTATGGGTTTCCTGTACGTTAAGGTCATAGACCAAGCCGTCATAGGAACGCTCGCCGATATGTTCGATGCGATCGAAGATCGTCCCGTATCTCTGAAGGTCGTTCTCCTGGACCTTCCTGAAATCCTGAAAAGAGACCGTCTGCTGGCTGATACGTGAAGGTCGCTTCGCATAGTAATGTCGTTCAACAAAACGTGCATTGACGGTCTCATCGCAGAGACACTCCTGGGCCTCTTTCATGGAGAGGCCTTTCTTCTTGAGTATCCTGACCCTGCGTTCAGCCTCGGTCCGCTTCTGTAAGACTCGTTGTTTATGGTGGAGATAGGCTACCGCGATCATGGCGGTCTCCTGCCGTCTTCGATTATAGGCGAACCCGATCTTACCATAGAGGGTAAGAAGGTGTTCCTCTTTCGAGCTCAGGAGGAGCTTCAGACGTGCGACAGGGCCTTCTCTGTTGGAAGGGGCCGATGTCTGGCTGATCTTCTGCACCTGCACCCCTAAAGATTCCAGCAAGCGCATCAGGGAGATGAAGAATTTCCTTCCGTCCTCGACGACCGTCATGTTCTTGTTCATGGAGATGGTTGGGTGATAGAAACAGGTCCTGGAACCTGTTGCAGGTGCGCTCATCTCTGCACCGAAGAAGCCGGCCAGGAAAAGACGTTGTATCCAGGGCGGCGAGCGAAGGATCCAGGAAGGGACATCATAGGCCTGGTTGGTCTTGTTTCCTTCGGGCATGCCAAGGGAGATCAGAAGTCTCGCCAGTCCGGTCGAGGAGACCTGGAGTTCGCTGGTGGTCGCGGAGAAGGGTGCTTTCCCGTTGATGGTGTGGGTCCTCGTCCGGGAATAGATGCGCGCCCTGAAGCCCAGGGATGCGAAATCATCTTTCATCTGTTCCAGATCCTCCTGTTTCCCATAGGCACAGATCCTTCCTTTGCTGCCTGCAAAATAGACCAGGCCGTCGCCGAAGAGATAGCCAAGGAGACGCGAAAGGATAGGAAGCTTCGGATTGTTCAGGCGTAGGGGAAGAAGACCATGTCCACAGAAGAATGTCCTGGCCTGTCGACCAAGAGGAAGGTCCTCGACGAGTATGGTGGAAGGCAAAGGGACATAGGGCAGACCCTCGAAGAAGGACGTGGCGATCTCCTGGTCCTCGGTGAGGAGACCCGCAGGCACCATGCCCTGTCGGGTGAGCACAGGATGGTCCTCTGAAAGAGTAAGGATATGCCCCGATACTGTCCTGATGTCGAGCATGCGTTTATCGGCCTGTTTCTTCATGAAGAAGGGAACCGGTCTGCTGGTCATGCGCTTCTTTCTGGGATCGAGGGTCAGCACCCCCAGCTGGACATGGTTGGTCTTGAGCACATAGCCGTCGCTTTCCTGTTCTTCTTCGGTGAAGAAGGTCTCGATGTCTTTCACCTGGTGCGACGTCCCGTAGCCGTCCACGATCCGGGTGTCGCCGGCAAGGCAGTTGATGTCATACCCTATTCCACCGGGAGAGATGCCGCCTTTCTCAACGTCAAGGGCTGCGACGCCGCCGATGGGAAAGCCATATCCCTGATGGCCGTCGGGCATGATGATGGCATGCTTGTGGATGCCTGGCAGATAAGCAACGTTCTTGATCTGGAACAGGGACTTGTCCCGCTTCATGAAACGCAGGATCTTCTCGCTGGCAAAGATGCGGGCAGGAACATGCATCCCTCCTTCTTTCGGTATCTCCCAGCGGATGTCGTCGATCTGGACAGGTTCTATCGGTTCTCGTTCTTCATGGATATTCATAGGTCTACCACCGCCTGGATGACGAATCTGCCATCCTCTTCTCGTATGAACATATCATTATACGTCATGGACTTGATGGCTGTATGCACGTCATGGCCAGCGAGGGTGTCGCCGACCAGGGTTGCCTTCAGGGTGAAACCGTCGATGGAGAGCTCCTTGACCTCATGGAGCAGGAAATGTTCCGTATCGACCAGGAAGACGAACTGCTCGAGAAAGTCATAGAGCATGGATTCCCTGTCTTCCCCGGTAACTTCAAATGTCTTCTCGATCCTGGGCGCGACCTTGCCCGTGTCGGTGATGATGTTGAACATGGCCAGAGCAGCATTCTTGAAAGCTTCTTCCAGGGTCTTGCCATAGGCCCGGAACTTTGCATCCGCCGTATGCTCAAGGTATTCATAGGGCTTTTCCATGGTCTTACAGAAACAGGAGAGATGAGATGCATTTAAAAAGCTTGTTCATTCGTAGGTCATGAGCTGGATGTTTTCAGGCTCCTCTTCTTCTGGAGAACCTGTATCCGCATCATCGTCCGGTGCTGATGGCGCTGCTGCCGGTTCTGAAGGAGTCTCATCGAAGATGCTGAAGAGGCCGGGCGCCACAGGCTCGACAGACTGTTCTGCAGCAGGAGGGGATATCCCGGAAGTGCCATCGAAGACAGTGGAATATTCTTGCTTGCCGCCTACGATATGCTGGAGCATGCTGATGAGCTTCCTCATATCCTCATGCGAGTCCTCTTTCGTGTCGATGGAGATCTTCATACATCCAATCCTGAAGAAGATAGTATATATAGTTTTTGAGAGGAGAATATATGGGCCCGGCCGGATTTATCATGAGCATAACGAGCGATATGCCAGCAATCTCCAGATTGCTGAGCATGTTCAAACGCGGACGCGTCCTTTACTGAAAGTAATGGGCCCGCCCGGATTTGAACCGGGGACCTTCGCCATGTGAAGGCGACATCATAGCCGGACTAGACTACGGGCCCGATAGATTCAGCAGAACTCAAATAGCCTTTAAAAAGGTTTCTTCTGACGCACCTATCTCATTCAGATACCTTTTTATCTTAGTATTTTCATTAAGCTCAGCAAGGGTGATAATCATGCCAAAGAAAACCACTAAGAAAAAAACACCTTCCAAGGGGAAGATTGAAATCAGATACGATAAGGGACTCGAGAAATGCTGCGACAGTAAGGGAAAGAAGTACGGCTCTGGATGCGGTGGATGTGCCGGTGCAGGTTACGGCCTAGGATTCATCGGTGCGTTAGTCTATTACGTCTCCACCACATCAGGATTCTGGATGACCATCTTAGGAATCTTGAAAGCGCTCGTCTGGCCTGCATTCTTAGTCTTTGAACTGATGAAGAACTTGGGAATGTAAGCTTTCAATATCCACACATAATAATTCATAACCACTTATGCGTTTCTATAGCGTGCGAAGCGCCCTAGATATCAACAGAGTCTCCAAACGAGCAGGTTTTACATAACTGTTATTAGGTTCAATGACCTATTGGAAAAAGCCTAATAACCATTTGGCAGCATAGTAGATTCCAAGAAGGGGAACTATGCTAGAGAGAATCATTATCACTAGAATGTTAGCTGTTAGGTCAATGGATCCCTTATTCTTCATACATTGATTATCTGCATCATCACATATAAATGTTTCTCGTTGACTGACTATATGCAAAGAATTTATATATAAAGCTCGTCAAAGAGAACACAGATGCCAGACAAGCGACTTGCTGATTGGATTAAGAGCGAAGAAGCACAAGGTTATGATGAAGCGCAATTAGAAACATATCTTCTTCGAGAAGGATATACAAAAAAGAACATCAGAGAGGCCATCACCTTAAAAGACCGAGAAAAGACAAGCCATTCGCTGTTCAGGTATATCAAATCAGCATCATATCTGCTTGTGACTTTCTGGATTATCGCTTTTCTGTTCTTATCTTATGCTTTCGATAAGATATATGGGGGGATCATTATCTTAGCAATAGTCAGCAGCGGTGCTTTATCGATTGATGGATTTCATAGGAAAAAAAGAGAAA